>NZ_JACAXD010000019.1:0-61120 GCF_013391485.1 Acinetobacter sp. SwsAc5 | reverse complement strand
CCTATTTAAGTGATGTGCTGAAAAGGTTGCCGACACATAAAGTGACTCAGATTGAAGAATTGCTACCACACCGCTGGAAACCGGAACCGAATTAAAAAATAGGCATGGGGTTCAGCGGACGCTTACAACACTTGCCACCAATTTTTTGATCATAGGTCGCTGGCGTTGACTGGCAAGCCATAAATCATGCTGCATTTGTAAATTCAACCAAAACTCTGGTGAGGTTTCTAAGGCTTCACTCAAACGAATCGCCATATCTGCAGAAATTCCAGTATGACCATTCAAAATGCGAGATAGGTTTGCACGTGTCACTCCAAGTGCTTGAGCCACTTCAGTCACAGAAGTTTCACCAATATATTCGCGCAACATTTCGCCCGGATGAGGTGCATTAAACATCATATTCATCTTTGTACTCCTGCGCTAGAAGCTATGTGATAATCCAAATAATCTACAATGTAGACATCACCATCTTCAAATTTAAAAATTACACGCCAATTACCATTTACTGTTAGTGACCATTGATCTTGTAGATTTCCACTCAATTTATGTAAACGCCAATTGGGTGGAGTTCGCAAATCATTCACCGTAGATGCAGCATGTAGTGCTGCAAGTATTAAACGTAATTTTGTAGAATGCGCTGCTTGAATACCTGCTGTTGAACCAGTTTGGAAAAAAGCCTGAAGACCTTTATGTTTAAAACTCTTAATCAAGCCTTAGTATCCAAGTGTATTGTGTATATGTACAGTATACGATAATTTCGAGTTTAATCAATCAACCAGTTTTGGCGGGGTTTAAGTGCATCTTGCGTAATCCGCAGAAACTTAAAGTGATGATGCTTATAACAACGCCGTTTGAATCCGTACTTTCATCTCTAAAGCTTGCTGCAAAATATGCGCTTTCATCCAAGTTACTTGTGTACCCATGGGGTTGGTTTTAATAGCAGTGTTTAAGAAATCCAGTTTTTCTTGCGAAAATAATTGCGTTTCAATCGCTTGATGCAGTTCTGCCGTGGTTGCATTTAAAGGCACATCTACCAAATAAAAACCTTTAGGATAATTATAAAATGCATACATTAAGTTAAAGGCTTTTTGTTCGGCCTTTAAATTGCCCGCACCAATTTCATAGCTGCGGTCTTGATTGCTATGCGTCACGCCTATTAAAAAGGAGAGTTGTTGATCACGGCAACGCAAACCAAATTGCAGCCCAATCTGATCTGCACTGAGTTCATGTTGCACAAAAACATTCAGCATTGAAGCATCATCGTTTAAAGGCTCTTGTAGGACGAGTAGCTCAGGGCTGTGTTGATACAAAAAACCAGCCAGCTGCGCCTGTTCAAGTTTGGATTTGATCTGTTCAATCTGTGGCATGTGAGCATCTTAAAAATAAAAAAATATGTTTTTACTTTAAGCATTTTTTGTTCATGCTTGAAGCACTGAATTAGATGAATAATCTATGAAGTTATTCAAAAATGAGCAGCTTGTAAGCGCGATTTGTATGTATCAAACGTAGCGAGAATGACGTTAAATTTCAATATATGATGGAATAAACTATTGATTAAATAAAACTTATACTGCTTATTGGTTTTCTTTTATATGAGCTTTTTGCATATAAATATAATAAAACAAGCAATAGTCTGCATAACTAAGTCACTATAATGAAAATCAAATTCTATCTGTGTTATTCGTACACAAGTTTAAGTACATCTGGTGTGATCAATGTCAATAAATCAGGAAAGACTTACTCATCTTAAACAGCTTGAAGCTGAGAGTATTCATATTATCCGTGAAGTTGCAGCCGAGTTTGAAAATCCAGTCATGTTGTATTCGATTGGTAAAGATTCAGCGGTAATGTTGCATTTGGCTTTAAAAGCATTCTATCCAGCGAAACTGCCATTTCCACTGTTACATGTGGATACAGGCTGGAAATTCAAAGACATGATCACTTTCCGTGACAACATGGCAAAACAGCACGGTTTTGACTTGATTGTTCATCAAAATAAAGAAGGGGTAGATGCCAACATTAACCCATTCGATCATGGCAGTTCTAAATATACCGACATCATGAAAACCCAAGGCTTAAAACAAGCTTTAGATAAATACGGTTTTGATGCGGCATTTGGTGGCGCGCGTCGTGATGAGGAAAAATCACGTGCCAAAGAACGTGTTTATTCTTTCCGTGATGCAAAACATCGTTGGGACCCGAAAAATCAGCGTCCTGAATTGTGGAATTTGTATAATGGCAAGGTCAATAAAGGCGAAAGTATTCGTGTGTTCCCATTGTCTAACTGGACTGAATTGGATATTTGGCAATACATTTACCTCGAAAGTATTCCATTAGTACCGTTGTATTTGGCTGCAGAACGTCCTGTCGTTGAGCGTAGCGGCACTTTAATTATGGTCGATGACGAACGCATGCCGTTGCTAGAAGGTGAAGTTCCACAAATGAAATCGGTACGCTTCCGTACTTTAGGTTGTTATCCACTTACGGGTGCAGTCGAATCAGAAGCGAATACCTTGCCTGAAATTATTCAGGAAATGCTATTGGCAACCAGTTCAGAGCGTCAGGGTCGTATGATTGACCACGATGAAGCTGGCTCGATGGAAAAGAAAAAGCAAGAAGGTTACTTCTAATCTCTCCTGAAAAATCTCCCCAAACCCCTCTTTATAAAGAGGGACTTATAAAAAGCGGAGCAAAGCCTCCCTTTATAAAAGGGAGATTTAGAGGGATTAAAGATTAAAAAACCGATTTCTAAAAAATATGTGGAGCTTTGAGCAATGTCTCATCAATCGAATTTAATTAGCCAAGATATTTTGGCGTATTTAAAACAGCACGAAAACAAAGATCTACTGCGCTTTTTAACTTGCGGTAACGTAGACGATGGTAAATCGACATTAATTGGTCGTTTGTTGTATGACTCAAAATTGATTTATGAAGATCAATTACAAGCCGTGACTCGTGACTCGAAAAAAGTCGGCACTACGGGCGATGCACCTGATTTAGCTTTATTGGTCGATGGTTTGCAAGCCGAGCGTGAGCAGGGCATTACCATTGATGTGGCTTATCGTTATTTTTCTACTGAAAAGCGTAAGTTCATCATTGCCGATACACCTGGGCATGAGCAATATACACGTAACATGGCAACAGGTGCATCGACTTGTGACTTGGCGATTATTTTGATTGATGCGCGTTATGGCGTACAAACTCAGACCCGTCGTCATACTTTTATTTCTAGTTTATTGGGCATTAACAATATTGTGGTTGCCATCAATAAAATGGATTTGGTGGATTATTCAGAAGCACGATTTAACGAAATTCAGACGGAATATGCGAACTTTGTGAATCAACTGGGTGATCGTAAACCATCGAATATTATTTTCACGCCAATTTCTGCCTTAAATGGCGATAACGTGGTGAACAAGTCTGAGCATACCCCTTGGTACACAGGCGATACTTTAATGGGAACATTGGAGTCGGTAGAAATTAACCGTAACTCGGCTCAAAATGATTTCCGTTTCCCTGTGCAGTATGTCAACCGTCCAAACCTTGACTTCCGTGGTTTCTGCGGCACGATTGCTTTGGGCGATATTCATGTGGGTGACCGCATTGTGGCATTGCCATCGGGTAAAAGCTCGACAGTAAAAGAGATTGTGACTTTTGATGGCAATCTTGAACATGCAATTGCAGGTCAAGCAGTTACCCTAACACTGAACGATGAAATTGATATTTCACGTGGTAATGTGTTGGTGCGTGAAGATCAAGTGCGTCCTGAAATTTCACGTGCTGTAAATGCCACTGTGGTGTGGATGGCTGATCAGCCACTATCTATTGGCAAGCTGTATAACTTAAAAGTGGGTACACAAACTGTGCCTGCAAAAGTCACAGCCATTCATTACCGTACCAATGTGAATACTTTGGAACAGGTGCACGTTGAACAGCTTGAACTGAATGCAATTGCCAATGTCACCATCGAATTTGATGCGCCTGTGGTATTTGACCGTTATCAAGACAGTCGTTATACGGGTTCGTTTATTTTCATTGATCGTTTAAATAACGTGACCATTGGCGCAGGTATGGTTGAAGCTTGCGTAGAATGGACTGCACACAGTACACCTGTAACAGCCGAAGACCGTGCTGCACGTTTGGGTCAAAAACCTGCAGCGGTATGTGTACCAAGCCAAGCACTTGAACAGGCACAAGCACTTGAAAGCTTGCTGATTCAGCAGGGTATTGTTGCCATTGCCAAAGCAGGTTTAGATGCTGCGCAGGTTGCATTACTCCGCGAAACGGGCATTGTGGTCATTAGTGATGTAAACAGTGGTGCAGATGCAGAGTTGACTGCGACAGCTACAGAAGAACTGGCAGAAAAAATTATTGCCCTAGTTCGCTTATAAAATTAGATTCGTTTATAAAATCGAATCCACATCCCCAAAAAACCGCTTTCACCTGAAAGCGGTTTTTTTATGTGCGTTCACTATATTGGAAAGTTTGTTTTTTTAAGTGTGCTCTAAGGGTTCGCCATTGAGATGTTTGAGCATGGGTGTGAAGTGCTCATAGCTAATTTTTTGAGGTTGTATTTCAAAGCCATTTTTTTCATAAAAACTTAAAGCAGTCTGTGTGCTAAATACACTCATGTGCGATACATTTTTGCGCTTTAAATCGCTTATTGCTTCAAATAACAAGGCTTGACCAATACCGCGTTGTTGTACTTCGGGGGCAATGGCATGTTGTAAAATTTGCCCGCGATCACTCATCATAATAAAGCCAACCACCATATGCTGTAAGACATAGACCCAACAATTATTGTAATGCAGCAGCATTAAAATATTTTCATAGCTTTTATTTTCTAGCCATGCCTGAATTTTGGCTTCATTGCGTTGATGATCTTGAATACAAGAGCGAATACTGGCGTGTAATACCGCAACCAAATTGGCGACATCTTGAATTTGTGCAGCTCTAATCATCTAGGCTTAGGGTGATAGATAAAAACAAGGCTCTATTGGAAGCGAAAAGTGTTTAAAGAAATAGCAGAAAATTGTTGTGTTTTACTGCGTTATACTGCAGCACAAGTCCTATTTTTAAGGCAATCGGTATCATTGTGTAATTGAGCATTGCACTTTTTAGCGATGCATGGATGGAATCTTCTGTTAAAGCATAAGCGTTGAAGCGTGCAGCAGCGAATAGACGCTAAGCCCTGAAATGGTTATACTTTATTGAAACGCCTGAAATAAGAGCGAAGACCAAGATGGCAAAACTATTGTTATGGATTTTGTTGTTGATTGCCGTATATGCAGTCTGGAAAGTCTGGTTCAAAATAAAAATTAATCGTACTTTTCAGCAAAGCTGTCAAGATATTGCCAATATTGTCCAAGACCCGATTACCCACAAAGCACCGCGCCCTGTAGAAGAGGTGGTGGAAGAAGTTGCCGAATACGAACAGCAATTATTTGATGATATCGCAGAAATATTTTTAAGCTTAAAAGTATCTAGTCGTGACCCTGAAGATGCCGAAACTATTCAACAAGAAGTGCTAAATAAAATGCCTGCCAAAGCACATACGCAAATTCGTCAGTTAGACTTGGGGGAGTGGTCAATTTACTGGAGTTTTTACGAGCAATCCCTTGAATATTTTGTCGGCAAATACGGAGTTTTTATTACCCATGTAGACCGCTTTGGGCAAGAGCATAAATACAATAATTCAGAGCAGTTTCAAACAGATTGATTGTCATGCCTGATTTTCTGTTTATGATTTTACAGAGGTTTCTTGAAAATTAATTGCAGCATCTTCTTGTCAGTTAAGTGTTTGGTTAAATGTTGAGTTTTGCGCTATTTTCCCGAAAAGAGGTATCATGCCTTTTTCTTTTACATAGGCAGCATCAATGTCAGTTTTAGAAATCATTGCTGTGTTGATTAGTGTTTTAGGCGTGACCTTAACCATTAAGCGACATATAGCTTGCTGGGTGGTGAATTTTATTGCCTGTTTGCTGTATGCCTATTTGTTCTTTGAATATCAATTGTATGGCGAAACGGTATTACAAACCCTATTTATGGGCATGGCTGTTTATGGTTTTTTCCAGTGGAAAACTGCACAGCAGCAAAAACAACATATCATCATTCAAAGCTTGCCACTCTCTAAAATGTGGCTGCAAATTGCACTGAGTAGCATGCTGGGTTTACTGTTTGGGCTAAGTTTAAAGTGGTGGACGCAGGCTTCACTGCCTTTATTGGATGCACAACTGGCAGCTATGAGTCTATTGGCAACCTATTGGACCAGTCGTAAATACTTGGCTACATGGGTGTTATGGATTGTGGTCGATCTGGTGTATATCGGCATGTTTATTTACAAAGAGTTGCTGTTAACGGCTGTGTTATATGCAGGTTTTGTGGTTCTTGCTTATTTGGGCTGGCGTGAATGGCATAAAATCCGACAACAACATGCGGCACATTCTGCGGTGTGATGACGTGTAGCGATGAGCAATTTAATTGATTTTAAACAGGCGCAGCTTAAACAATTTGATTTATTGGCATTGGATATTTTAGCGTATCCTGAGCGTTATTTACAGTTTGATTCGATTGCAGATTTTTGCCAAGCCCAGTGGTTAGATGATTTCCCCAAAGGGACGACATGGTGTTCCACAGGACTAGATGATGGCGCAGAACATTTTTATGCCAAAATTGAATTTTATGGGCATTATTTAACTATTTATAGCCATGAAACCTATGCCGCTGAATTTGGCATCATTCACACAGAATAGACAAAATAGAGTCAATGACAGCAGGCGGAAAAAACATTTTAATAGCCTGAAAATAAAGTTGTATTTAGGATATAAAACAGCTTATACCCGTTGAGCATCAGCCAAATTATATTGCACGATGATGCTAGACCTACTCCATCAATAAACAAAATAAAAGGAACTCAAATGGCTCATCAATTTACTGTAAACGCCACCATTCATGGCGTTTCAATTGACGAATTTAAGCGTTTAGTGGCAGATGTTGCTTTGCATGAAGCAGTCTGCAAGCGTATTCCTGGTGAAAATTTGGAAATTTTAGAATCTAAAAAGAACGGTGATATTTACACTTTACGCCGTGCTTATAATTTAGATGTGAATATTCCAGATATGGCTAAAAAATTATTAAAAGATGCATTTCGTTTAAAACGCAATGATGTGACCCATTTAACGGCGCTTACTTCTACCGTGGAGCTTGGTGCAAACTTGCCTTTAGAAGCTAAAGGCGAGCGTAGTGTGACAGGCAACCATGAAAAAATTGATATTCAATTAAACTGGACAATTAAGGTTAAAGTGCCATTGATTGGCGGCATGTTGGAAAAACATGCAGAAGGGGAAATCCGTCGTTTCAGTGAGTTGGAAATTGGTATTGTAGAAGATGAACTCAAGAAAAATTTAGCGGCTTAACCCTTCATTTCTACTAGAAAAGATTGCTCTTAAATACATGCTTGGCGCTGCCGTTTTCGGTGGCGCTTTGTTTTTTGGACGTATTGAATTGTGATTGTTGATGCTGGGGTCATTTTACAGTGATCAATTTTTGATTTTTGAAAAAGTTTAGTGCTTGGCTTTATTGCATACAGACTATCGTCTTAATTTATTATTTAAATATAGTATATTTATTATGCTAATATTTTGACCAGATTTAAATTGAGTGTGAGTTCTGCCATGAAATTGATTCAGTTGTTATGTTTATCGGTTTTGCTGACCTTTGCCAGTCTATCTCCAGCAATGGCAGAGAGCAAAAAAGATCCACTTTTTGTCTTGCTTACCAGCAGTGATGAGCACCGCACCAAAATGGCAATTGGCATGAGCAATAACCAATTTGGCAAAGGTCATCCACTGACGATTTATTTGGTCGATCAAGGCGTAATGTTGGCATCTAACCGCTTTGAACCTAAATATGCAGAGCATCAGAACATGCTGAAAAGTATTATCGCCAAAGGTGGTGATGTGTATATCTGCAAAATGTGTATGGAGCAGTACGGTGTTGTTGAAGGTGACTTAATGAAAGGTCTGAAATATGCCAATCCAGATGCTATGGGTGAAGCAATTTTCCGTCCAGGCACTCAGACACTGAGCTGGTAATTCGGCTGCTTGAAATGCAAAAGCCTTGTTGAAAAACAGGGCTTTTTTATTGCGGAATTTCTAGCGCATGGCGTATTTTTTTAAACGATAATCCAGTGCAGCGCGGGAAATTCCCAATAAGCGTGCCGCTTCAGATACATTGTGTTTGGCTTTTTGCATCGCGGTGATAATCAGTTGATGCTCATGCTGTTCTAAATCAAAACCTTCGGTTAAAAGCGTGTCTAAATCTACGCTGTCTTGCTCATCTACAGTATGGTCGCTGTGCATTTGCGGAAACAGGGCATTCAGTTTAATCAGTTGTTGATCTTCCGTCAGTAGTACCGCACGTTCGAGCAGGTTTTCCAGTTCACGAATATTGCCAGGCCACGCATAGCTTTGCATAAAGTCAGTGGCTTTTTCACTGACGCCTTGAATTTGTTTGTCATACATTTTTTCAAAGCGTTTTAAGAAATGCGCAACCAATAGCGGTAAATCTTCACGGCGTTCACGCAGTGGTGGAATTTGCACAGGAAAAATATTTAAACGGTAATATAAGTCGGCACGGAAACGACCTGCTTTAACGGCTTGTTCTAAATCTTCATTGGTTGCAGCAATTACACGAACATCAATATGACGGGTTTGTGAATCCCCAACACGTTCCACTTCACCTTCTTGTAGCACACGCAGTAAAGCCGCTTGAGCGCGTGGTGAAAGCTCAATCACTTCATCTAAAAAAATAGTGCCGCCATGGGCGCGTTCGAATTTACCTAAGCGTGATTGATGTGCACCTGTAAATGCACCTTTTTCAACACCAAACAGTTCAGATTCAATCAGTTCAGGCGGAATTGCCGCACAGTTGACCGCAACAAAAGCATGTTCTTTACGTTGACTGAGTTCATGCACACCACGGGCAAAGGCTTCTTTCCCGACCCCTGTTTCACCTTGCAGCAAAATCGACACTTTTGCACCTGCCGCTTTTTTGAGTAAGTCACACACCCGTTGATAAGCTGCAGATTGTCCGACTGAGCTGAACATGCTGTAGTCATTTTTACTGGTGGTATAAATCGACTTTTTCAGTTCATACAGTTCTGCTTGTAGCGCAATGAGTTCCTGTTCCATCGGTTCAGGCGACATGAACTGAATCAGCTCATCGGCATTTTCCCATTCACTGAGTTGTTTACCAATAATACGGCAATGCTCACGCCCGCAGGCTTTACATTCCACTTCCTGATAAATAATGGTCATGCCTGTGGCAAAACTGCTGTAACCGCAAGCATAGCCCAGCAGCATCCAGCAGGAAGGTTCGTGACTCAGTCCAAATTGCTCAACATGCACATCGGCTTCAAAAGAGTTATGCCAGTTTAAGTCTGCATAAAACTGTTTTTTCTTTTGATTTAAAATCAATTGATTGGCAGAAACTTGCACCATGCCACGAATACCGTGCATTTGCGGCCCTGCCATAAAAGCCTGTTCTTCAATTAAACCTGGGCGCATTTTAGTAGTGACTTCTGCATCTTTCAGACCTGCCTGATAGCCCAAACGAATAAAAAAGCGTTTGGTGCGTTCCATTCCAATCATATTGGCAAGGTCTTTACGCAAATAGCCCATGATGCTGGTATGCATCAGCAACATGCGATACTCATCAAACCAGATTTGTCCACGCTCAGTGTCAAAATGTAGTTTGGAAAGCAGGTCGTGAATTTCCTGAGGATGACCTGCATATTTGCCGCTGCTGTCGTATTTTACTTGTACCATGCGCCGTGTTTAATCCATTAAATTCGAGGCTATTTAGCCATCTTATGCAAATTCGTGAAAATTCAATAATACCTAAACAGCATCATGCCAAACCTTAAAGGTATTCGGCTGTATCTCTATGTTTTTGTTGTTTTTATTTCATCTTTATCATAAGCGAATTGCATAAAGCCCAAGGGTAAATTTTTGTATCTGTACGGGCTGTATTTCATCAAATCATGAAATCTTAAATTTTTTAAACATCAAAATTCATCAAATCATGAAATCCAAATTCTTATAAAAACACTCAGATTTTTTAAGTTGCTGTTTTTCAATGTTTTTATAAAGTTGGCACGCTTGTTGTAATAGTAAAAGTAAGCAACAGATGCATGAAGCAACTGAAGCAAGTTCTGAATGAATCAGATCTTGTAGGAGAACAATATGAAGGATGCAACAGGCGCATTGCCCTTAACCAAATATATTCGGGTAACGGGCGATATTAATGCCGCATTTGTCGAGTTCGACTTTGCCATTCACGATCCCACTTTATATGTGGAGTTGGTGTTACCGCAGCAAGCATTCCGCGAGTTCTGCGCAACCAATCAAGTGGTGGAAATGAGCGAACAACAGCAAGCCGTGAATGATGCTGAAGAAGACAAATGGCGTTACGGCATTGAACACGACACTTTAGTCGGTGCACAGCGATACAACATTGATCATGAAGATCAACACTGAATGCTTAAGGAGATAAGCGATGACTTTAGAAATTAAAACAGCGGGTATTGAGCCAATTCGTCAAAACTATGCCTATATTGAGCGCCGTTTTGGCAACAAGCCAGCCACCCGTTATCAGGAAGTCAGTTTTGATATTCAGGCGGAAACCAACTTTCACTATCGTCCGCTGTGGAAACCTGAAAAAACCTTAAATGATAAAACCCATACTGCAATTGAAATGCAGGATTGGTATGCATTTAAAGACCCGCGTCAGTTTTATTACGGAACTTATGTGCAGCATCGTGCGCGTTTGCAGGACATTGCCGAAAGTAACTTTAGCTTTTTTGAAAAGCGTCAGTTGGCAGAGCATATTTCTGAAGATGTCAAAGCCAAAGTGATTGCCTTGTTTTTGCCGTTTCGTCATATCGAACAGACTGCCAATTTACACATGATGTCGGGCAGTGCTTATGGTTATGGCACGGTGCTGACCCAAGCCTGTATTTATGCTGCGATGGATCGTTTAGGGATGGCGCAGTACATCTCACGGGTTGGTTTGGCACTCGATGGCAACACGGGCGAATCTTTAATTCCAGCCAAACAAGCATGGATGCAGGATGAAGCATGGCAAGGACTGCGCAAGTTGTGTGAAACCAGTTTGATCGAGCAGGACTATTTCAAACTGTTTTTATTACAAAACTTGGTGATTGACAGCTTTATGAGCGAATTGGTTTACACCCAATTTGATCAATGGCTGGCACAGCATCAAGCACGTGACTTGGCGATGCTGATGGAATTTATGCAGGAAGCCATGGCAGATTTACGCAAATGGTCAGACAGCGTATTTAAAATCGCAGCTGCAGAATCTGCACATAACAAACAATTGTTGAGCCAGTGGTTAGCCGAATATTTACCTGAAGTGAAAGCGGCATTTGCAGCGTGGGCAGCTGAGGCGTTGTCTGCAGATGCAGTCGACATTGCAGAACAAAAACTGCTGGAACGCAGTAAAAAAATTGGCATCGAACTCGAACAAATTTTGCAGGCTTAAGGAGAAGCAGCATGTCTAAGGTTTATCTCGCATTACAGGACAATGACACGTCGCGCTACATCATTGAAGCGATTGAAGAAGACAACCCAGATGCCACGATTCAATATCTGCCAGCCATGATTCGGGTAGAAAGCGAAACAGGTCTGATTGTTAAAGCAGAAACGGTATCTGAAAAACTTGGACAAGATTGGGATATTCAGTCTTTACAACTCAACATGATTACGTTGGGCGGCAACGTCGAAGAAGATGATGACAGTTTCCGTTTGCACTGGAACTAGGAATAAGGATGTGCACTGAGCCAATTTGAGTACAGTGCCGCCAGAACATATTGCTGCATAGATTGCCGCTAAAAAATTTAAGGATGATGAGCATGAATTCACAAGTTAAAACCCCAGCAAAAAAACTGAATGCCAAAGACCGTTATCGCGCACTTACTCGTGACTTGGATTGGGACTTTTCTTATGCAGACCGCAAAGAAGCCTTTCCATACGAAGAATTTGAAGGCATTAAAATTACAGACTGGTCTAAATGGGAAGATCCATTCCGTTTAACCATGGATGCTTACTGGAAGTATCAGGCAGAAAAAGAGAAAAAACTTTACGCCATTTTTGATGCTTTTGCGCAAAACAACGGTCAAATGAACGTGACCAATGAGCGTTATTTGAATGCCATCAAACTGTTTTTAACTGCGGTAACTCCGCTTGAATATCAGGCATTCCAAGGTTATGCACATGTAGGGCGTCAGTTCAGTGGTGTAGGTGCACGTATCGCATCACAAATGCAGTCGATTGATGAATTACGTCACGTGCAGACGCAAATTCATGCCATGAGCCATTACAACAAATTCTTTGATGGTTTTCAGGATTGGTCGCACATGCATGACCGCGTTTGGTACTTGTCTGTACCAAAATCTTTCTTTGAAGATGCGCGTTCAGCAGGGCCGTTTGAGTTCTTGTTAGCCATTAGCTTTGCCTTTGAATATGTATTGACCAACTTGTTGTTCGTACCGTTCATGTCAGGTGCAGCACACAATGGCGATATGGCAACGGTCACCTTTGGTTTTAGTGCACAGTCCGATGAAGCACGTCACATGACTTTAGGTCTAGAAATCGTGAAATTCTTGTTAGAACAACACGAAGATAACGTGCCAATCGTACAGGAATGGATTGATAAGTGGTTCTGGCGTGGGACTCGTCTGTTATCTATAGTTGGCATGATGATGGACTACATGCTGCCAAACAAAGTGATGTCGTGGAAAGAAGCGTGGGAAACCTACTTTGAAGAAGCGGGCGGTGCGTTATTTAAAGACTTGAGCCGTTACGGTATTCGTATGCCGAAATATTCAGAAGTAATTACCAAAGAAAAAGAACACGTGTCGCATCAAGCGTGGTGGATTTTCTATAACTTCGGTCATGCAGCAGGTTTCCATACTTGGATTCCAACCGATCAGGAAATGGATTGGTTATCTGAAAAATATCCAGACACCTTTGACAAATACTACCGTCCAAAGTGGGAGTTAGCACGCAAGATGGAAGCAGAAGGCAAGCGTTTCTACAGCGCAGGCTTACCGCAATTGTGCCAAATTTGCCAAGTGCCAATGACTTTCACCGAAATGGATGGCGATCCGACCATGTTTACGTATCGTGAGTCTGTTTATAAAGGCGAGCGTTACCACACCTGTTCAGATGGTTGTCACGATATTTTTGAACGTGAACCTGAAAAATATGTGCAGGCATGGTTGCCAGTGAACCAAATTCTACAAGGCAACTGTGGTGGCTTAGATTTGGAAAACATGCTGCGCGAATATTATCGCTTCAATGTCGGTGCAGATAACTTGGATATTGAAGGTTCACCAGACCAGCAACGCTGGAAAAAATGGAAAGGTGATGCGGCTTAACGCTCATTCACTATCTAAAGTAAATATCTAAAATTTAAGTTATTTCAAGATTCAAATTTAAAAGGATTTCGGTTTGAGTCATTTGCGGCTCAAACCACCCCAATACGGAGAATGACCATGTCAGTACGCGCTATTCGCCCAGATTACGACTTTGAACCACGCGACCTACAAAAACACTATGGCGACAACATTTTGGTGTATGTGGGTTGGGATCATCACACTTTATATTGTTCTGCACACGCCATGTTGGTTTCGCCGCAGCAAACCTTTCAGGAATTTTTGGATCAGCAAATGCAGGCGGGTTTCCATCAACATCCTGACTTTGAAAACATTAAATGGGATGAAGTGCAATTTACTTTAAACAAACAGGTAATTCAGCCACGCTCTGAACAGACCTTGGCAGAAATTGGCTTCGATCAAAAATCACTACTGCGTTTTGTGACCCCAGGACTGAATGGGTACAAGGGCGCACACGTTTAAAACAGTAAGATCACAACAAAATAAAGACAGCAAAGCACAGTCAGTAAGTACAAGACAGGAGGTCGCAGATGAGCTATCAAGTCACAATTGAGCCAATTGGCACAACCATTGAGGTTGAAGAAGATCAAACCATTTTAGATGCCGCGTTACGTCAAGGCGTGTGGTTGCCATTTGCTTGTGGGCATGGCACTTGCGGCACTTGTAAAGTCCAAGTCACCGATGGTTATTATGATGTCGGCGAAGCGTCACCTTTCGCGCTGATGGATTTGGAACGTGAAGAACACAAAGTGTTGGCGTGCTGCTGTAAGCCTGAATCAGACATGACCATTGAAGCCGATGTTGATGAAGACCCAGATTTCTTGGGATATTTGGTTCAGGATTATCAGGCCAAAGTCCTTGAGGTAAAGGACTTATCTCCAACCATTAAAGGTGTGCGCTTGCAGTTAGACCGCCCGATGGAGTTTCAGGCAGGGCAATACATTAACGTGCAATTCCCGGGTATTGAAGGCACTCGTGCCTTCTCAATTGCCAATGCACCAAGCGAACTAGGCATTATTGAATTGCATATTCGTCATGTTGTGGGCGGCAGTGCTACGACCTATGTGCATGAGCAGCTTGCGGCAGGCGACGCACTGGAAATTTCAGGGCCATACGGACAATTCTTTGTACGTAAATCGGATGATCAGGATGCGATTTTTATTGCAGGTGGTTCAGGTTTATCTAGCCCGCAATCTATGATTTTAGACTTACTAGAGTCGGGTGATACCCGCACCATTTACCTATTCCAAGGTGCGCGTGATGTTGCGGAATTATATAACCGAGAACTGTTTGAGCAGTTAGTCAAAGACTATCCAAACTTCCGCTACATTCCTGCATTAAATGCACCTAAAGCAGAAGACCATTGGACAGGATTTACAGGCTATGTGCATGAAGCGGTTGCCGATTATTTTGAGCAGCGTTGCGGTGGACACAAAGCCTATTTATGCGGCCCACCAGTCATGATTGATGCAGCAATTTCGACCTTAATGCAAAGCCGTTTGTTTGAACGTGATATTCACACTGAACGCTTCTTGAGTGCTGCCGATGGTGCAAGTGGTCAGTCACGTTCAGCATTGTTTAAACATATTTAAAAGTGGATAGGTGCTGCAATATTGTACTGAGCCTATCGAATTGCAATAGATAAAAAGTTTCCAAGGAAGTCGGTCAGTGTTGAGGCATTTAGCTCAGCACTGACACCATCATCAACACAGTAAGGCAGTGTCAAAAGCCAAAATAGCAATGCGACAACCAGCAAAGCCAAAATAGCCAAGGAGAGTTACATGGACCGTCAACAAATTGATACTTTAGTGAAGGAAATGAACGTAGACACCGCTACACGCCCTGTCGATCAGCGTGTGCAGCAAATAGTGGTGCGTTTAGTGGCAGATTTATTTCAAGCCATTGAAGATTTAGACATTCAGCCTTCAGAAGTGTGGAAAGGTCTGGAATATATTACCGATGCAGGCAAAGCCAATGAACTTGGTTTACTTGCAGCAGGTTTGGGTTTAGAACATTATCTAGATTTACGTGCCGATGAAGCCGATGCCAAAGCAGGCGTAACAGGCGGTACACCACGTACCATTGAAGGGCCACTTTATGTTGCAGGTGCGCCTGAATCAGTCGGTTTTGCGCGTATGGATGATGGTTCAGAATCAGACCATCTAGATACGTTAATTATTGAAGGTACAATCACTGACACCAATGGCAATATCATTGAAAATGCCAAAGTCGAAGTTTGGCATGCCAACGGTTTAGGTAACTATTCATTCTTTGATAAATCTCAGTCTGACTTTAACTTACGCCGTACTATTTTCAGTGATGCCAATGGTAAATATGTGGCGCAAACGACCATGCCAGTCGGTTATGGCTGCCCACCAGACGGCACGACTCAAGCTTTATTAAACAAACTAGGTCGTCATGGCAACCGTCCATCTCACGTGCATTACTTCATTTCTGCACCAGGTTACCGCAAACTCACTACGCAATTTAACATTGAAGGTGATCAATACCTGTGGGATGACTTCGCATTTGCGACCCGTGAAGGTCTGGTTGCAACAGCGGTAGATGTGACCGATGCTGCAGAAATTCAGCGCCGTGGTTTAGACAAACCATTTAAGCACATCACCTTTAACTTTGAATTAGTCAAAGACACTGCAAATGCGCCATCGACTGAAGTTGAACGTCGTCGTGCAAGTGCTTAATCCCACACCTTAAAACACAAAGTTTTAACACGTTCGCCAATACAGCATCAGCAAGTTCTTTGTTGATGCTGCCCTTAAAAGTCGGCTGTTCGCGCATGAATGATTCAGGCGCAGCAGGCAGACTTCATCAAAATTTCTATTGAATAGGATGTTCTATGAATAACAAAATTTGGGCACTCATGCTTTTGTGTGTCATGGCGACACACGTCAATGCAACAGAAAACGGTTTAGATACATTTGGATTAGGCGCAGAAGGCATTGCAGCAGGGGCTTTACCACCAGCTGGGGTATACTTACTCAACTACTATCAGAACTATCATGCCAGTGAGTTTAAAGACGGCCCAGACAATTTCCATGCCGATGTGAATGTCTATATTCCACGTTTGGTATGGATGACCCCCCAACACATTGCAGGCGGTCAGTTGGGTTTATATGCTGCACAGCCTTTGGTCGATTTGCGTTTAAATGTGATGGGCATGTCAGACTCTAACAGTGGTTTGGGCGATTTGATTATTGGCAGCATGTTGGGTTGGCATAAAGGCAATCATCACAGTATAGCTGCTTTAGAAGGTGTGCTCGCAACAGGCGATTATGAAGATGCCAATCCACAACGTCCTGTAGTTGCCAACTTAGGTAAGAACTACAACACCATTCGTCCTATCTTTGCGTATTCTTATTTGCAGCCGCAAGGTTGGGAGTTTTCCACCAAAATGTCTTATAGCTTCAACAGTGAAAATGACGACACAAATTATCAGTCGGGGGATTATTTCGCTGGAGATTATGCAATCGGTTATCAATTGAATGATCAAGTCAAATTGGCACTCGAAGGTTATGTATTTAAACAAACCACAGATGATGAAGTGAACGGTGCCAGTATTGGCAATAAAGGACAGGCGTTGGCATTTGGCCCTGCAATTCAATATAAGAAGGATAACTGGTCATTAGAGGCGAAGTTCCTGAAAGAAACCGAAGTGGAGCATCGTCCTGAAGGACATTCCACCACCTTGAAAATGGTGTGGGCGTTTTAAGGTCTAACTTTATCTAGCATTTGCTCTTGCAGCCTTGCAGTACAAAGCCAAGTTCTAGGACTTGGCTTTGCTTTTTTGGACATTCTTTTCTAAAAAGCTTGTTCTGTGGACTGAGTGTTAAATCAATGCTGTGCTTTATGTGTGTACTCTGCCCAAAAATGATCTAAAAGCTAGAGCAAAGATCATAGAGTAAACTGTTCACACAGGGTTAGAATCAAACATAGCATGTGCGTCTTGTATGCAGGAGAGTCATTTTGAGTCAAACAATTGATACCGATGTGATTATTATTGGTGGTGGACAAGCTGCATTAGCCACGGCTTACTTTTTAAAACGGCAAAAAATCAATTTTCTGATTTTGGATAATCAAACGCAAGCGGGCGGTGCGTGGCAACATGCGTGGGATTCTTTGCAGTTATTTTCTCCAAATACATGGAGTTCTTTGTCCGGCTGGTTAATGCCAAAAACCGAACAGGAATATCCAAAACGATTAGAAGTGATTGACTATTTAACAGCGTATGAAACACGCTATCAATTTCCTGTGCTGCGTCCTGTGCAGGTCGAAAAAGTCCTGAAGGAAGGCAATGATTTAATTGTGTGTTCGGCACAGCAAAGCTGGCGAGCCAAAGCCGCTGTGAGTGCTACTGGAACGTGGAGTCAGCCTTTTATTCCTGCTTATACAGGACGCGAACGCTTTTTAGGCACACAAATTCATTCGGCTCATTACCGCAATGCCAATGCTTTTCAGGGCAAAAGAGTCATGATTGTCGGCGGGGGTAACTCAGGCGCACAAATTTTGGCAGAAGTGTCTAAAGTGGCCGAAACCTTTTGGGTTACACAGCAGCCGCCAAGTTTTTTAGCCGATGATGTAGATGGTCGAGTTTTATTTTTACGTGCCACGGAGCGCTTAAAAGCCCAGCAGGAAGGTCGCAGTATTGAACAACCAATGGGGGGGGTGGGCGATATTGTGATGATTCCAAGTGTCAAAGAAGCACGGCAACGTGATGTCTTACATGGCCTGCCGCCATTTGATTATTTAACCGAACATACTGCAGTTTGGGCAGATGGGCGCGAACAGGAAATTGATGCCATTATTTGGTGCACAGGTTTTAAGGCAGCATTGTCGCATTTACAAAGTTTGAATGTGGTTAATGCACAAGGCACAGTCGATGTGTTAGAAAATCGAGCGTTACAACAGCAAAATTTATGGTTGGTTGGTTATGGCGATTGGACAGGCGCAGCCTCGGCAACTTTAATTGGTGTTTCCCGAACCGCACGGAATGTGGCAGAGCAAATTGCTGCGTATTTGCAGACAACAGCGTAAAGTCATTAACGTGACAAAAACTGTGTTTAAAAAATGAATCATGCAATTTCAGCCATAAAAAAGCCCTCTGTAGAAGAGGGCAAGAGGGTAACTCAAAAAATTAAAGATGCTCAATCATAATAAGGTGACAGTCAGGACTTACTGTTTTGGTAAATCAAACCAAATGAACTGGCTGTCTTCTTTTGCTTCAATCACAGCATTATCAGCAAATAACAAAGCATCGCCCGCTTTAACTGTTTGCTCGCCAATGGTGATTTCACCACGAATCACATGCACATAGTTAACAGCTTGTGTTGCTGCAACATCTAGCTGTTTTCCTGCTTGCAATACTGCAGTTTTCACTTCTGCTTGTTGGCGTATATGCATTGGTGCATTTTCATTCGGGCCTACAATCAGGTGCCATTGGTTCGGTTCGGCATTTGGGTCACGCTGAATTTGTTGGTAAGTCGGTTCTGCATTGCGTACATTAGGTTGAATCCAAATTTGCAACATGTGCACTTCTTCATCACCATTGTTAATTTCGCTATGCTCAACGCCTGTACCTGCGCTCATTAACTGCCATTCACCTGCAGTAATATGGCGTTCATTGCCCATGCTGTCGCGGTGGGAAATCGTACCACTTAATACACAAGTCAAAATTTCCATGTTGTCGTGTGGGTGAGTACCAAAACCATTATGTGCGGCAATACGGTCATCGTTAATGACACGTAAGGCACTAACACCCATATATTTCGGGTTATACCAATTACCAAAAGAGAAACTATGTTTGGTGTCTAACCACCCCATTTTTACATGACCACGATCTTCACTACGGTGTAAATAAGCATTCATGATAATGCTCCTATCATTTTTTTAACTTGAACTAATCTTAATCTTTTCACCGCAGCCGACCTAGAGGCGAACTGCAACATGCCGTTCTAAAATTGCAACATGTGTAGATTTTTTGCAGAACCTAGACATTTTAGAGTTTTATCGCGGCATTAAAAAACCCACGTAAAAACGTGGGTCTTTTGCGGTTTAAAGCGATCACTGATTATTCAAGGAATTTTACAGTCACGCCAGAACGTACTTTACGACCTAAATCGTTTGCATCCCAGTTGGTTAAACGGATACAACCATGCGACGCCGTTTTTGAAATGGTCGATGGGTTTGGTGTGCCGTGAATACCGAATGATTTTTTACTTAAACCAATCCAGATATTCCCCACAGGGCCGTTAGGGCCTGGTGGTAAAGACAGCGGTTTTAAGTTTTTGCCCTGAATAAAGTTACTTGGTGAATAGCTGTACCATGGGTTTGGTGCAACACCTGTCACTTTATAAGTACCTGTTGGCGATGGAGTATCTGCACTGCCAATGGTTGCTGGGAATGAGCCGACCATTTGGTTTTGTTTGTTGAACAAATACAGTTGTTTTGCACCTTTGTGCGCCACAATCAGGTGAATGTCTTCAGGTAAGTCATTGCGAACGTTGGTCACCAATAACTTTTCACCCACTTTATTAAATGTTGCATTCGGATTTAATTTCTTTAAGAAATTTTCATCCATGTGGAATTTTTCACCTAACATTTCACTTACGCGGGTGTAGTACAAGCCTTTCATTTTGGCTTGTTCTGCATAGTCATGCGGAATAGATTTCGCATAAGGACCTTTTAAGTCCGCTTCAGTAACCGTGTATTCTACAAATGCAGGACGTGAACCTTGACGTGCAACCAACGCATCCCAAGTTTCTTTGGTTAAAATACCCGTTGGGCTAATGCCATTCATTTGCTGGAATGATGCAATTGCTTTTAGGGTGTTCTTACCACTAGTGCCATCAATTGTACCTGGAGAAGCATGTGAATTGTTCAGCATCACGTGTGCACGTGCATACACAGGGAACTGACCTTTACCAATATTTTCATACCAAGTGGCATTATTTAAACCATCTAAAGTCCATGAAGCTTTTGGTGCTGCTGTGTTGGATGTAGCAGTTTGGCTTGCAGAGCTTTTTGTTGGTGCAGTGCCTACATCGGCAGTGGTATCTTCAGTTTTGTGTAGATCATCTAAGGTTTTTGAAGCCTTATTTAAATCATTTTGTTCTTGTTGCGTAATAGCAGTGTCTGTTGCATTTAGATTATTTTGTGCAGCCGATGCTTCTGTCGCTAAAGGATCAATCGGATCTTCAATAGCGGTATTGCTAATCACTTGTGGATTTAACGGTTGTTTAGCAGTAGATGCAGCAAAAGTAGTCCCTGCAAAAATGCAACTTAAACTCATTGCGAGTATTGTGCGAACCAACATGTAATTCAACCTTGAGAATTATTCATTTACATAGATAAAAACTAGCCAAGTATTGCAGAAAAACTAAGGAGATGCAGTAGTTGTTTTGTGTAAATATGCAAGATAACCCCAATTTTACAGTGACTTTTGTTTGTGTGATGTATTTCACATAAACGTAAGCTGAATTTGAACACTTAGAATAGGCTGAAAAGACGAGCAAGAAATGAAGTTATTAAAACTTCAACCTTTTTGATATGATGGCTGCAAGATTGAAAATGAGTTGGGAAAGTAAATGACGACCTTAAAAAATGATCGTTTTCTTCGTGCCTTATTACGTGAGCCAGTAGATTGCACGCCCGTATGGATGATGCGTCAGGCAGGACGTTATTTACCAGAATATCGTGCTACACGTGCGCAGGCAGGAGATTTTCTTTCTCTATGCAAAAATACTGAATTTGCCTGTGAAGTGACTTTACAGCCTTTGCGCCGTTATGAATTAGACGCTGCGATTTTATTTTCCGATATTTTAACCGTTCCAGATGCTTTAGGTTTAGGACTGTATTTTGAGGCAGGCGAAGGGCCAAAGTTTCATAAAACCGTACGTACTGAGCAAGATGTTGCCAATTTACCTAAATTCAATGCCAAGTCAGATTTAGACTATGTCATGAATGCAGTATCGACCATTCGTTCTGCTTTAGGCGGACAAGTACCTTTAATTGGCTTTTCAGGCAGTCCGTGGACATTAGCAACCTATATGGTAGAAGGCGGTTCAAGTAAAGATTTCCGCTATACCAAAAACATGATGTATGCACAGCCTGAAGTATTGCATGCGCTGTTAGGTCGTTTGGCGGATGCAGTGACTGAATATTTAAATGCACAAATTGATGCAGGCGCGCAGGCAGTTCAAATTTTTGACAGCTGGGGCGGTGCATTAGCACATCGTGAATATATTGAATTTTCACTGAACTATATGCAGAAAATTGTGTCAGGTCTGCAGCGTGAAAAAGATGGTCGTAAAATTCCTGTTATTTTATTCACCAAAGGTGGTGGTCAATGGCTTGAGCCAATGATTGCAACAGGTGCAGATGCCTTTGGTTTGGACTGGACAACACCATTGAATGTGGCACGTCAAACTGTGAATGGCCGTGCGGCTTTACAAGGAAACTTAGACCCTGCCACTTTATATGGTTCACCTGAAGCGATTGCCAAAGCTACTCGTGCAATGCTAGATGATGCTTACGCCAATGGTGAAAAAACTGGTTATGTGGCCAACTTGGGTCATGGTATTACCCAATGGGTTGACCCTGAACGTCCTAAAGTGTTTATCGATACCGTACATGAATACAGCGCTAAATATCTATAATAAAAGCAATCATATAGATCAGTTAGTTGTAGATGGAAATGGGTAACGTGAGCTTCAGTCGGGTCGTCAAATCATGATGTGGCGAACATGGCTGAAGTCAGGATTTGAATTTTCGACTAAGGCAGCTTCGGCTGCCTTATTTGGAATTTTATTGCTGATTGCATTTGCATTTACAGCACCTATGGCCAGTCAGGAATATTTTGGCTTTTTTCGTTATGACTATTTGCTGTTTTATGCCTTAATCATTCAGGTTTGTCTTTTATATTTAAAACTAGAATCTTGGGCTGAAGCCAAGGTGATTGCTTTATTTCATATTTTGGCAATGATCATGGAAATTTTTCTGACCCATCCACAGATTGCTTCATGGCAATATCCGCAACCTGCTGTGTTTAAAATTATGACTGTGCCGCTGTTTGCAGGCTTTATGTATTCAGCAGTTGGTAGTTTTTTTGCACGTTCCTTGCGTTTGTATCGGGTATCGTTACTGAATTTGCCAACTTTCCCGAATATGCTGGCTTTAGCGGTTTTGTCTTATATTAATTTCATGAGCAAATTTTTTATTCCAGATATTCGCTACGGCTTATTTGCGTGGAGTGTGCTGATTTTCTGGAAAACCAAAATCCGTTTTCAATTGCAACAGCATCAATTGCAGCTGCCAATGTTACCTATATTGTTGCTATTGGCATTTATTATTTGGGTGGCAGAGAATATCAGTACCTTTTATCAAATTTGGCTATATCCAAGTCAGGTCGATACGTGGCACATGGTGGGTTGGGGCAAGTTGGGGTCTTGGTACTTGTTGCTGCTATTGAGTCTGGTTTTAGTCATGCAAATACTTGGTATTCGTGATGCTCAAGGACGATGGACACTTAAAGATGAGGCTCCGAAAACAGACTCAATTCAGAGATGATCTTACGCTACAAAAATAATGCATGACTTTGGTATAAATGTTTTGCGTTCTTAGTCGCATCTCGCTATCTTAAAGCGGTGTAATAAAAGTTACACAAAGCAATAATAATGATTCGAAGCATAACTTTTCGGATAATAAATTTCTGGAGTACGACTATGATGAAAAAATTAGCATTGGCTGCAGTGTTGGCAGTAGGTTCTACAGCAGCATTTGCAGACCGTGATGCAGGTTGTGGTATCGGTTCACAAGTTTGGGCAGGTCAGTCTGGTAAAGTGGCTAAAATTTTAGCAGCAACCACCAACGGTATTTTTGCTAACCAATTATTTGGTATTACATTTGGTACTTTAGGTTGTAGCGGTACAGGTACAGTAACTGCACAAGTCGTGACTTTTACCAATGAAAATGCTGAATCATTGGCACGTGATATGGCAGTTGGTGAAGGTGAAAGCTTAAATGTATTGGCTGAATTGCTAAGCATTAAAGCTGAAGATAAAGCACACTTCTTTACAGTTTCTAAGCAAAACTTTGCTTCTATCTACTCTGCAGAAAACCAAACGTCTTTAGAAGTTCTGGCTTCTTTACAAAACGTAATGGCAAATGATGACGTATTAAAAGCATACGTTTAAGTTTGAATGAAAGCCCTGTGTAATTGCAGGGCTTTTTTATACCCAAATACAATGTTGAAATTCAAATTTGCCTATAAAAAACATATAAGATGTCCATGAAATTTTTTGTCTTGTGTACTGCTGCTTTTTTATCTCCTACGGTTTTTGCTTTATCTTCTGAAATATCAACCAGCCTGACTCAACAACTTTCTCCAAGTTCTGTGGCACAAAGGGCTGAAACTTTAGCCACATCTGCAAGCAATTATGTGCAAAAAGCCAAAGATTTGCACTTAGCAGAACAGGTGACTTGGCAGCGCTTAATGTATGCGCAGCAAGGCAAAAGTGAAGTGCAATATGCGGGCTATTTTGTGTCAGAACAAGGTGGAAGCAATTTAGACCAAGAGTTACTTCGCAATGTGCAGGCATTATTTGAAATAGCGCCTGCCAATCAATCGGTGCAGTGTAAATTTCCTGCACGTAGTCGCTGGTTGGTTGAACAATTACAAATTCCTCAACAAGATTTGGCGCAGGTGCAATGTCCTGAATTGGATGAATGGATTGGACAAATTAAACCTTATAAAGCGGTGCTAATTTACGCCACAGACTTTATGGGCAATCCAAGTTCTATGTTTGGGCATACTTTATTGCGCTTAGACCCGAAAGATCAAAAACAATTGAACTTAATTTCCTATGCGGTCAATTATGCGGCAACCGTGACTGGTAGTGAAGGTTGGTCTTATGCGTGGAAAGGGCTTACAGGGCAGTATCCAGGTGAATACTCACTGATGCCGTATTACCGCAAAGTAAAAGAATATGGCGATTTAGAAAGCCGTGACTTATGGGAATATGAACTGGCACTGAATGAGCAGGAAACCACATTTTTAGTGCAGCATATTTGGGAAATGAAGCATGTGCAATTTCCGTATTATTTTATCAGTGACAACTGTGCCTATCGCTTATTGGGCTTAATGGATTTGGTGCGCCCTGAACTCAATTTACAGCAGCAGTTTAAAGTCGCATCTATTCCAATTGAAACACTAAAAGCTGTAGAGCAGGAAAATTTAGTGGCCGATGTAGTCTATCGTTCTGCTTTGGAAACTCAGTTATTGGCGCAAGCCAGACAACATGGTACAGCGTTGGCAAAAACTGCCCATCAAGTGGCCGAAGCAGAACCTGAAAATGTGGCGGCAATTTTGCAAAATCACAGCCAAAGCGATCAAGCTAAAATTCTGGAAATGGCCTATGACGATTTGTATCTGAAGCTGATTGGACGCAAAATTGAAGCCAAAATTGCACAACCGCGACTGAGACAAATTTTAAGTTTAAGAAGTCAGATCAATTTAGAAAAACAACGTCAGGATGTCGCACGCCCTCAGGTTGATCCTGTGCAGGGGCATCATGCACGTAACTTTGCTGTGCGTACTGGCGAGGTGCAAGGCGAGCATTTTGTAGAGTTGAGTCATCGACAGGCTTACCATGACTTACTTGATCCGCAAGGTGGTTTTCGTACAGGGACGCAACTCAACTTTTTAGAAGCTTCTGTGCAATATCGTGAAGACCGCTTAAAACTGAATCAGTTAGATTTACTCTCGGTGAACTCTTATAACCCAATGACCGCATTTAAAACACCACTTAGTTGGGGCTTTAATTTGGGTTGGCAGCAAGAAGCCCTGAATTCGCACGGTGCTTTTAGCGAAACGGAACAGCATGGTGTTTTAAGTTTAAAAACACAGTTTGGTTATAGCGTGGCTAATCAAGCGCGTGAACATTTGTGTTATGTGCAAATTCAAAATCATGTGCAAGCGGGTAAGGCTTTAGACAAAGGCTGGCGTGTTGGAATTGGCCCAACACTGGGTTGTCAAAATATCTGGTCAGCACGCATGAATAGTTTGGTTCAGCTTGAATTACCGTGTTGGGAAGATCGTCACCAATGGCAATTTAAGCTGAACAGCCAGTTGCAATATGTACTCAACCCGCAGCATGTGTTGCGATTGGGTTGGGAATATCAACAACAGGACAAACAGGACTGGAACAAGACCAGTTTAGGCTATGTGCATTTTTTTTAAAGAGCTGTTGAATTTATACTGAATTGTAAAAAACCAGCTAAACAAGTTGAGTTGCTGGTGAAACCCGTTAAAATTTAGCAGTTTCTTTTGGCTGGGTTGTTGTGGATGTATCAAGAGTGTACGCATGAGCTTGCAGAGCAATGGAAGTCAATTTGCGAGCAATTTAAGCCAGAAGATTTGCAAGCGACATTCCAGTTTATTCAAGCACATGCAGAAGATTTTGTGATCGAGTTCTATCAGCAAATGTTGCTTGAAGAACATGCGACAGAATTTTTGTCTGCAGAGATGGTGAAGAATCGCTTAAAAAACTCTTTATATCAGTGGCTAATTTCCAGTTTTGAAGTTCCGTTTCAACACAATTATAACGAGATTGTAGAAAAGCAATTTAAAGTGGGCGATGTGCATGCACGTGTACAAATTCCATCTTGGCTGATTATTCGTGGTGTGCGCGTTATTATAAAAAAGGCTTTTGAGTTTTTTGCAACAGAAGCCAATAGCAACTTAAATCAGTTTAATTATTTAAGCCAAATTTTATGCTTTGCCACAGAAATTATGTGCCGATCTTATGAAATGAAGGTCGAAGTACATAATGATATGAAACATACCTATCGCTTATTTTCTGCCATGCAAGATGTTGCCGTGCACAAAGATCGACAACGCGGAACTTTGCTGGATTGGGAAAATGAACTGATGTTTCAGGTGGTGTCCGATCACACCAAAATGACGCAACCGATTTTATCTAAAACTGAATTTGGTTTATGGTTTATTCATAAAGCTGCTTATGCATTTTCCAATACTGAGCAGGTCGGTACAATTACCGATCGCATCTATCAAGTTGATGAATTAATTGAACAAATTAAGAATTCTGAAAGCCAATCCCATGCAGTTGAAATGATTCAGTTGATCCGCGCTAAAAACCGTGAAATTTTACATTTGATTGATCAAATTTTTCAGGTTTCAGAATATATCAACTCAGGGAATGATGCTTTAACTCAGTTACTGAATAGACGTTACTTAAGTACTATTGTGGCGCGTGAAATTAACTTTGCGCGTAAAAATAATACACCGCTGACTGTGCTTTCCATAGATGCTGACCATTTTAAATACATTAATGACCGTTATGGACATGCAGCTGGCGATGAAGCCTTACAATTTTTGGCAGATTCTATTTTGCAATATACCAAGGGCAGTGATTATGCATTCCGTATTGGCGGTGAAGAGTTTTTACTTTTACAGGTCGATACCAATGTAGAGCGAGCGTTAAAAGTCGCTGAAAATATTCGTAAACGGGTTGCGGACAGAACGGTCAATACTTCTACTGGGGCGAGCTTTAATTTCACCGTTAGTATTGGGGTACATGAATATGATGGTCACCCAGACTATCAACGGTTCCTAGATGCAGTAGATAAAGCTTTGTATGTCGCCAAAAATAATGGGCGTAATAATGTTTATATGGGCTAAACATATAGCTAGACACTAAAATGCAAAAATCCCGAAATCAATTTCGGGATTTTTTTATGTAGGCTTGATCTATTTAGAGCAAACGTCATTTAAAAACTTTCAGGCACTGCACTTAAAAACTCACGACGTGCTTCTTTATCGGTTTTAAAATCTCCCACAAAAGACACGGTACGTGTGGTTGATTCCTGTTTGCCTACACCGCGCATCATCATGCACATGTGGGCTGAATCAATGACTACAGCAACTCCGCGAGCTTTGGTCACTTCAGCTACAGCTTCAGCAATTTGCTGAGTCAGGTTTTCCTGAATTTGCAAACGACGAGCAAACATTTCGGTAATGCGGGCAAATTTAGACAAGCCCAATACATTGCCTTCTGGTAAGTAGGCAATATGCACACGACCATAAAATGGCAATAAATGGTGTTCACATAGTGAGTAGAACTCAATATTTTTAACCAATACCATTTCACGATTGTCGGATGGAAACACTGCATTATTGGTGACTTCGGCTAAAGTTTGGCTATAACCCGAAGTTAAATACGAAAAAGCTTTAGCAGCACGCATCGGCGTATCTTTGAGACCTGGACGATTAAGATCTTCACCAACGGCGGTTAGGATGTTTGCGTAGGATTGCTGCATAGACATAAGACGTGTTCACTTACACTGATATTGAACAAGGACGGCATTGTAACAGAAAACTATTGCAATGCCCTGTTTAAAAGATGAATCCGATTACTGTTTAAACTTTGGGTTCTTTTCACTGCGTTTAAGCAACACTAAAACCGCACCAGTACCACCTTGTTTTTCAGGCGCACTGACAAAAGCCAAAACATCTCGATGCTGACGCAGCCAACCGTTCACATAGGTTTTTAAAATGGCTTCAGGGCCTTTACCATGTACAATTTTAATCACGTTCTGGTTTTCATCTTTGGCCATTTGAATGATTTGCAGCACTGCAACTCGTGCTTCTTCTACGGTACAGCCATGTAAATCTACAGCTTCAAACCAGCGTAAGTTACCTGCTTTTAAATCTTCAAAGACTTTATGTTGCAGGGTTGCGATCCGATAACTCAATGCAGCTTGACTGCCAACTGGATTCAGCATGGCTTGTGTATCGGACAGCAAAGTTTCATCTGTTTCCATTGGTCCCATCGCTGCAGCACGTTTGGCCAGTGTTTGTGCATCAGGTTTTCTTCTGGCAGGTGTTTCAAGTTTAGCAATATTGCCAGCATCCATTTTTTGGACACCTTGCATTTGCTGATGAAACAACGCCAAATCATCTTCCTGCTGTTGCTCAGGCGTCTGAACTTTGGGTTCAGACGATTTGGCAATAGGAGAAGAATGTGGCTGAGTGATTTGCTTTTTAAAAGACTTCAGTAGCTTGTACTGTTCTTTAGAAAGCGAGGAATCATGTTTACTCATGGTACTTTGAATGAATTAAAGATTTTCAGGCTGACCAAACAGTGCCTGAAAGGCAAGGTCTGGACGTTCTTGTTTCATAAAGCTTTCGCCTACCAAGAAACTGTGAATATCGTGTTCCTGCATCATGCATACATCTTCAGGAGTCGCAATACCACTTTCTGTAACCAAAAGGCGAGAAGGAGGTAAAAGATTTTTTAAACGCAATGAGTTATTTAAATCGACCTGAAAGGTTTTTAAATCGCGGTTATTGACCCCTAAAATGCAGCGTTCAGACAGTTTTAGTGCACGTTCGAGTTCGCTTTCATCATGCACTTCTACCAACACATCTAAATGATGTTCAAACGCCGTTTCAGACATTTCTTGCAATTGCTGATCGGACAAACAAGACACAATGAGCAAAATACAGTCCGCATGCAAAGCACGCGCTTCAATCACGCCATAAGGGTCAATTAAAAAGTCTTTACGCAGGGCGGGTAGGCTGCAGTGCGAACGGGCAATTTGAATATTTTCATCTGCACCCTGAAAGAAATCTATATCTGTGAGTACGGATAAGCAGGCTGCTCCTGCGGCTTCATATTGCTGTGCAATTTCGGCAGGATTGAAATTTTCACGAATGATGCCTTTAGATGGAGATGCTTTTTTAATTTCGGCAATTACAGCAGGGCGTTTTCTGTGCAAGGCTTGTGCAAAGCCACGTACAGGTGTTGCTGCACGTGCCAATTCTTCTAAGTCTGTATAACTACGTTGCTTCAGACGCTCGGCAAATTCTTCCTGCTTACGTTCTACAATTTTACCTAAAATTGTATTTGTAATATCAACCATGATGATTCTTCCTAACCTGTCTTAAGCTTCATACTGTTTAAGCGTTTTGGTAAATTCAGACAACACGCCCATTTTTTCCAAAGCTTGTCCACCATAAATAATGTCATGTGCCAAAGCCACACCTTGTTTGTAGCTTGTGGTTAGACCAGAAACATAGATACCCGCACCCGCATTGAGTGCAATCATATTGGCCGCTTTTTCGCCTTTGTCTGATTTGTTTTTGCCCAAAGCATCTTTAATCAAACTCAAGCTTTCAGCTGAGTTTTCTACAATCAGTCCTGTTAAAGTTTGAGATTCAATTCCCACGCTTTCAGGGGTAAGTTCCCATTCGGTAATTTCACCATCTTTGAGTTCTGCAACATAAGTGCTCGAAGCAAGGCTAATTTCATCTAAACCATCTTTAGAATGCACCACCATGACATGCTCAGCACCGAGCTGTTTCATCACTTCTGCAATCGGGCGGCATAATTCATTGCTAAACACCCCAATGACAAAACGCTTTACACCCGCAGGGTTAGTCAATGGCCCAAGCAAGTTGAAAATACTGCGAATACCTAACTCTTTACGCGGGGTAACCGCATATTTCATGGCTTTGTGATGATTCGGAGCAAACAAGAAACCCACGCCCATTTCACGAATACAGCGCTCAGTTTGTTGCATGTTTAAATCAAGATTAATGCCTGCTTGCTCAAGTAAGTCAGATGAACCTGATTTGGTTGAAACACCACGGTTACCGTGTTTGGCAATGGTTGCACCTGCCGCTGCAATCACAAAAGCAGAGGCGGTAGATACGTTAAATAGGTTTTGACCATCGCCACCTGTGCCGACAATATCCACGAGGTAAGGAATATCACTGACATCAATTTTGATGGCAAATTCACGCATTACACGTGCAGCAGCAGTAATTTCATCAATGCTTTCGCCTTTTAAGCGTAAGCCCATCATCAATGCACCAATTTGAGCATCTGTAGCTTCGCCCGACATAATCGCGCGCATCACATCTTCCATTTGAGGCTGAGTCAGGTGAATTTGTTTTGTAATATGGTTGAGTGCTTGTTGAATATTCATGTGATTTGACTCGCTCATTATGCGTAAATTTCCAAAAAGTTTTTAAAGATTTGATGACCGTGTTGGCTCAGGATCGATTCGGGGTGAAATTGCACGCCTTCAACAGGCAAAGTTTTGTGCTTCACGCCCATAATTTCTTCCATCGAACCATCTGCTTCTTTGGTCCAGCATGTCACTTCCAGACAATCTGGCAAGGTTGCTTGATCAATTACCAACGAGTGGTAACGGGTTGCAGAAAATGGTGAAGGCAGATTGCTAAAAATACCTGTGTTGCTGTGGTACATATCCGATAAACGACCATGCATCACGGTTTTAGCGCGCACAATGTTTCCACCAAAGGCTTGTCCGATACTTTGGTGTCCTAAACACACGCCCAGTAATGGAATTTTGCCTGCGAAATGCTGAATGGCAGGAATAGAAATCCCTGCTTCAGATGGAGAACAAGGGCCTGGGCCAATCACCAAATACTTGGGTTGCCATCGCTCAATATCTTCTAAAGTCACGGCATCATTACGAACGACTTTTACTTCCTGATTTAACTCGCCAAAATACTGGACGATGTTGTAGGTAAAAGAGTCATAATTATCGATCATTAAAAGCATGAGCTAACCTATTGAAAATTGAACACTTTAAGTGCTAAAGAGTCTAAGATAATTTGCTTTATTCCTGCGCCTATAATGAGAAAGGACTTTATTTTTCTTGTTGAAAAGAAGGTGGAATAAGGAAGCGCTTATCATCATAGCAAAAAATAAGCATTTTCTGCGGACTATTTATATGATAATCCCTGTTAAAGCTTATCAGCGCATTCACCAGTTCATAGATTTTCAAAGCTTATTACACATTGTTCAAGTTTGATCTGAAAGAAATGATCACTTGATCAAGCAGGGTCATTCAGCAGTCATATTTTAGCTTCACACTTATAGATAACGTAAAAAATGCGCTAAAAAGTAGCATCATGGCGCATGTTATTAGCGGTTCACGTCAGGCAGTTTGATTGCAAAACATCGATAGAAAATACAAATATGTAGTAAAGGTATTTTCAATCAGCTTGCTCGAAAAGAATACAGATTTAGGATTTTTAAACGATCTTATTATTTTTGCTCAATAAAAAATAAAGTGTTGTTTAATATTGTTGAATAATTTGCATTGCTCAATGAAAGTACGGCACAGCAAAATACTTGCATAGATACAGTTTGAGCTATTTTTTGATCTACAATTCAACAGAAATAAAACATAAATGCACTAAAATGGTGCTATGTTTTGCAGTTTTAAATCAAATCAAATGAACAGTGTTTGAATATGGTGCAAATCGTATTTCTGACAGTATAATAGCGACAAAGTAATTTTTTTAAATGATGTATTCTCATACGGAATTCATGGTTTTAGCTTTGCTTTTAAAAGTTGGTACGCTAATTGCTTAATAACTGCCAACTACTAACACGCACTTTCGGGTGCAACAAAAAACATCGGAGCAAAATGAGCATGGCGAACAAGGTCCTTCAACTCATCCAAGAAAGTGGTGCAAAATGGGTCGATTTCCGCTTTACAGATACTAAGGGTAAAGAGCAGCACGTAACTTATCCTGCAGACAGTATCGATGAAGATACTTTTGAAGACGGTAAAATGTTTGATGGTTCTTCTATTGAAGGCTGGAAAGGAATCGAAGCATCAGACATGATCTTACGCCCAGATGCCAACACAGGTTTCATTGACCCGTTCTTTGCAGAACCAACAGTGGTTGTAACGTGTGATGTTATCGAACCATCGACAGGTCAAGGCTATGACCGCGATCCACGCTCTATTGCTCGCCGTGCTGAAGAATACTTAAAATCGACAGGTATTGGTGATACTGCTTTCTTTGGTCCAGAACCAGAATTCTTCGTATTTGACGAAGTAAAATGGGACATCGATATGTCTGGCGCGCGCCACACATTAATCGCTGAAGAAGCTGCATGGTCTACAGGTAAAGACTACGAAGCTGGTAACTCAGGTCACCGTCCACGTGTGAAAGGCGGTTATTTCCCAGTACCACCAGTAGATTCTTCTCAAGATATGCGTGCAGATATGTGTGCAAAAATTGAAGAAATCATGGGGCCTGGTCGTGTAGAAGTACATCACCACGAAGTTGCATCTTGCCAGTTAGAAATTGGTGTGAGCTTCAATACCATGGTGCGTAAAGCTGACGAAGTGCAACAGTTCAAATATGCAGTTTGGAACGTTGCGCATCAATATGCAAAAACTGCAACCTTTATGCCTAAACCAATGGTAGGCGATAACGGTTCAGGTATGCACGTACACATGTCTATCTCTAAAGATGGCAAAAACTTATTTGCAGGTGATGAATACGCAGGTTTGTCAGAAATGGCGTTGTACTTCATTGGCGGTATTATCAAACATGCCCGCTCTTTGAACGCGTTGACTAACCCATCGACCAACTCATATAAGCGTTTAGTACCGCACTTTGAAGCACCAATTATGTTGGCTTACTCAGCGCGTAACCGTTCTGCATCTATTCGTATTCCTTACGTGTCTAGCCCGAAAGGCAAACGTATTGAAGCACGTTTCCCTGATCCAATGATGAACCCGTACTTAGGTTTTGCGGCATTGTTGATGGCGGGTCTTGACGGTATTCAAAACAAGATTCACCCAGGTGAAGCTGCAGATAAAAACTTGTATGACCTTCCGCCTGAAGAAGAAGCAAAAATCCCAACTGTGGCACACAACCTAGAAATGGCGCTTGATGCTTTGAAAGAAGATCACGACTATTTATTAAAAGGTGGTGTATTCACCAAAGACATGCTTGATGCTTATATCGAGTTGAAAACTGAAGATGTACGTCGTTTGAACACGACGACTCACCCAGTTGAATTTGATATGTACTACAGCTTGTAATACATCAAAAATCTTAAATTTGAAAAACCCGCTTCGGCGGGTTTTTTGTTTTAGATGGTGCAATCATGGTTTTGAATTGGCATGGATTTTATCAAAATATAAGAATTCGCTTAATTTTTTTGGATAATTGCAGGGAATTGCGCCATCGGTCACAAAACTTTGCCTAAATTTGGGCTACACTAGGCTATCTTGTTAAGGTGGCGGAACATGCGAACACAGCCTATTTTTCCCAAGCAGGCAAATCTGCCTTCTGAATTAAAAACATGGCTATATGCAGCAGGTTCTTTGACCCAACAACTGACTCAGCTCGCAGGCGGACAATTTAAAGTTGAACCACTGCAGCAATCTTTTCAGCGTTTAAATTTACAAGATGCCCAGTGGATGCAAATGCCACATTGGCACACTTCATGGGTGCGTGAAAGCTATTTATATGGGTGTGATGAACAGCCATGGGTCAAAGCCAAAAGTATTTTTCCGATTCTAAGTTTGCAAAGCAAAGCCCGTTTATTTCAGCATATTGGCAATAAACCCATTGGCTGGTTTTTATTTCAGCGTACCAATCCGTTGTGTCAAAGGCGTGTGGTTTTGCTCGATGAAGGTTGGACACGACAGAGTTGCTATACTTGGCATGGCTGTAAATTTATTGTGCAAGAAACTTTTTTACCGCGTTTTGAGCAATTTATTCAACAACATTAAGATACGAGATTGGTATGGCATTGGCACAGCAGATCACGTGGCGTGAGCGTTTAGAAGCATATTATTATTTGTGTCGTTTCGATAAACCGATTGGCACAGAACTGGTGTTTTGGCCAACCATGTGGGCCTTGTGGATTGCTAATCAGGGCATGCCGTCTATCGGGATATTAATCCCTATGATTCTGGGCACAATTTTTATGCGCGCTGCAGGCTGTGCCATTAATGACTTTGCTGACCGTAAGGTAGATGGTCATGTAGAGCGTACCAAAACACGTCCTTTAGCCACGGGTGTGATTAGTGCCAAAGAAGCAATTTATGTATTCTTAGGTTTGGTTGCACTAAGCGCAGCCATGTTGTTATTTTTACCAATTGAAACTTTCTATTGGTCATTTGGGGCATTATTTTTAGCGTTTATTTATCCATTTATGAAACGCTACACTCATTTACCGCAAGTGTTCTTGGGAGCGGCATTTTCATGGTCTATCCCTATGGCTTATACCGCTGTAGGTGCAACGCCTGATCTTACTTGTTGGTTATTGTATTTTGGCAATTTGGCGTGGACTGTGGCTTATGACACCCAATATGCAATTACTGACCGTGAATATGATTTGAAAATTGGGGTGAAATCTACCGCAATTTTATTTGGTCGCTATGACATTCAGATTATTTCATTGTTGCAAGCGGGCAGTGTGCTTTTGATTGGTACGGCATTGTGGTTAGAAAATTTATTGATTCCGTTTGGTTTAGCGGCGTTATTGGTGGTGGTTGCAGACTTTATATATCAATGGAGTAAAACTAAAGATAAAGATCCGCAACGTTGTTTTTGGGCATTTCGTCATAACCGTTGGGTAGGGCTGATTATTTTTTCAGGAATCGTATTGGCTTTAATGTAAATATTTCTGTGCGATAAAAAACTGAGCAAAGCATCTGATGGTAGTTTGGTCAGGTGCTTTTTTATTCGATCGCTGATCAATTTTTGCTGTTAAAAATTAAACTGAGCATTAGAGCGTGCGTACTTATGCACAAAGCACAATCAGCATTATTCTGATATATTGAGCCTCATTTTGAAGTTTGAATTAGGAATAGATGATGTCACAGTCTGAGCAGCAAAGTCCTGAAAAAAAGCCAAGTCTAAAAAAGATGATTATCTTGGCAAGCTTAGGTTTGTTGATTCCTATCTTTTTGGTCAGCATGGCATTTTTAGCAGTCAATAGTGATGCCAAAAATCAGGAAAAATATAAACAACAGCAGGCAGAAATTATTGCGCGTATTGAAGCGCGTGAAGCTGCAGCACAGCAAGCGAAGCAGGCGGGTCAGACACAAGCTGCTTCAGAAGCTACACCTTAATATCGAGTTGATGATTTCAACTCAAATCTGATTGTAGTTGTCTGATACTTGGAATCTCGATGTATCGGACAACGCGATAACCTGCCTCGTGAAACATTGCATCCCGTTCTGCATCTTCCTGTTCTTTGCCAATATGTGAGGGGTCATCTAACTCTATAATTGCAATGACCTGCATTTCTGCATTTAAGATCACAAAATCAGTCACTTTACGATTAAACAGCGCACGAATTTTATAGTGGTTGTTGGTGATTAATGCGCTAAACGCCACTTGTGCCAAGATGTGATGCTCAGGAAAAGCTTGTTTTAAACGCATAAACATTCTGCGTTCAAAAGCAGTCATCATCGGTTTAGGATAAAAGTTTTTCTTGGGGAAAAATAATTGCTTAAAAATTAAGATAAACAGGGCAAGGCTAGCCAAGCTGCCAATAAGCAAGAAAGTCGATTGACTGGATTCAAACATAGATGATGCGGTGTCGTTAGACCCTAAACAGCAGGAATAAAAAACCCACGTCATAATGCGTGGGTTTTTTAAGAATTTTGGCTCTCCCACCTGGGCTCGAACCAGGGACCTGCGGATTAACAGTCCGTCGCTCTACCGACTGAGCTATGGGAGAATCTGACACGCATTCTATGTGGGTATCTGTTTTTGGTCAAGCTGGAATTGAAAAAAAACCGTAATTATAGATTAACTGCTTTAAAAATAATCATCTAGCTTTGTTTCAATGCAGTTTTTAGAGTGCTTGAATGGCTTTTATATAATCTTCGCGTGTCTGTGGTGGGTTGGTTTTACGACATAAGTTAATTAATTGCAGCATCTCTTGCTGAGTCATTTCTGTTTTCACTTGGCTTTGAATTTGTTTTAAGGTGGCTTGTTGTTGTGCGTTCAGATCACGACTGCATTGATACAGACGTTCATACATGAGTGTCGCAGCAGTTTTATTGCTTTCAGATTTTTGCGTACATTGAAAAATTGCAAAAATCACCACAATCAGAATTGTCCAAAAAATCAGGGATTTTAACCAAGGCGCTTGCATGGGCTTTCAAGTTTTATTGTTGTTGATGAACCTAAGTTAGCGAAAAAATAGAGTCATCACAAGAGGGGATAGCCCGATCTTCACTGTATGGTTTTAATTTTGATTTAAGGGGAGAGTGAGGCCTGTTCCATTCGTTTAGAACATCATATCCACTATAAAAACAATAAAAATTGCAAAAAAAATCCCACGTCATACTGCGTGGGATTTTTAGAATCTTGGCTCTCCCACCTGGGCTCGAACCAGGGACCTGCGGATTAACAGTCCGTCGCTCTACCGACTGAGCTATGGGAGAATAGATTGGCTCTCCAACCTGGGCTCGAACCAGGGACCTGCGGATTAACAGTCCGTCGCTCTACCGACTGAGCTATTGGAGAATCTGTGGGGCATTTTAGGGATGAAAGTTTAAGTCGTCAACACGTTCATCATCAGAAATGTATTGTTTGCTTTATAAATATTCATTTCATCTGCAAAAATAAAAAAACTGCCCATAAAGAGCAGTTTTTCTACAGAAAAATAGAAATTATTTTTCTACACCAGCATCTTGACCTGCGTATTTCGCATTTGCGTAATCCCAGTTTACAAGGCTTTCTAAGAAAGTTTTGATGTAAACAGGACGTGCATTACGGAAGTCGATGTAGTAAGCGTGTTCCCAAACGTCAATCGTCAATACTGCAACTTTGCCGTGCGCCATTGGTGTGTCAGCATTTGAAGTTTTCATAATAGAAAGTTTGCCATTCACTTCGTCAGCTACTAACCAAGCCCAACCTGAACCGAATTGAGTTGTTGCAGCAGCAGCAAATTCTTCAGCAAATTTTTCGTAAGAACCGAAAGCTTCATCAATTTTAGCAGCCAAAGCACCAGTAGCTTTACCACCACCGTTTTTCGCCATACAGTTCCAGTAGAACGTGTGGTTCCAAACTTGCGCTGCGTTGTTGAATACACCAGCTTTAGCTGCATCGCCTGCAGTTGCTTTGATGATTTCGTCTAAAGTTTTACCTTCAAGCTCCGTACCCGCGATCAAGTTGTTCAGGTTCACAACATAAGTGTTGTGGTGTTTGTCGTGGTGGAATTCTAAAGTTTCTTTGCTGATGTGTGGAGCAAGATCTTCGTAACCGTATGGTAAAGCCGGTAAAGTAATGGTTGTCATGTTTTCAATTCCTTGCATTTTGCTGGGTTTTAACATTAAGTGGCTCTATTGTAATAGATTTCGAGATCAAATTGCGCATTAGGTATAAATAACCATACAGAATAAGACTCGAATGTATACATCTAAAGACTATGTTAAACACAGATGTCATTTGAGTGAAATCGTTGGGTGAAACGGTGTATTAAATTGGGTTATTTAATTCAAAATAACTATACTCAATATTAAACTGTTCTGAAATAGCTTTTGCGAGTCGTTGTACACCATAGCGCTCAGTCGCGTGATGTCCGCAGGCATAATAATGCACGCCTAGTTCTTTGGCTTCATAATAGGTGCGTTCACTGACTTCGCCCGAAATAAAGGCATCACAACCTTGTTCTGCCGCTTTGCCAATAAAATCTTGTGCTGCACCCGTGCAGAACCCTACTTTTTGAATCTGACTTTTTTCGGCAGGAAGATGAATGGTTTTAAAGCCTAAACGCGCTGTGAGATAGTCACGAAATTCGGTTGCGCTCATGGCTTGCTTTAAAAAACCAATATTACCAATAGGATGACGTTCACTCGGGTCTAGGGCTTGCAAATTTTCTAATGCCAAACATTCAGCAATGGCAGCATTATTGCCTAGACTTGGGTGTGAATCGAGCGGTAAGTGATAACCCACCAAAGAAATATCATGCTGGATTAAACTTTTGATGCGTTTACCGCGCATGCCTGTAATTGGGTAAGGTTCGCCTTTCCAAAAATAGCCATGATGTACCAACAGTAAGTCTGCATTTTGGGCAATAGCAGCATCAATAGCCTCTTGAGAGGCAGTCACTGCACATAAAATTTTTTGAACTTCAGACTTACCTTCAATTTGTAAACCGTTGGGCGCGTAATCTTTAAATTCATGTGTATTTAAAGTTTGATCACACCATTGAATAATTTCTTTTAATTGCGCCATAACTCTCTCAAATTGCACATATTTAGCGAATATCAAAACATATTTTGTATTGTAACTAAAGCAAGACAAAACTCTTGGGCTTTTTTATGTTTCTATTTGTGTTTCGTTTTACAATAGCTCATTCAATGACTTAATCATCAAAAAAAATTTACTTAGAGGTACAAAACGTGCGCCGGACCTTTACCTGGTTACCTTGGGTGTTACTCATTCTGGTTATTATTGGCTTTGTGACTTGGCAACAACTGCAAAAACCGAAAGCGCCTGTGGCTGCCGATGGGGTCAAAATGCCTGCCGAGAAAGTTGAACCATTAATTGATACAACACGGACAGGTGGGGTGGTGTCGTATAGCGCTGCGGTTAAAGTGGCAGCGCCTGCGGTGGTAAATATTTTTACCACACAAAAAGTGAAACAAATGGATCATCCATTGTTAAATGACCCTGCATTTCGTGAATTTTTTGGCAATCAGTTACCCGATCAATTTAAGCAAGGCCCAAATGAAAACAGTTTGGGGTCTGGGGTCATTGTTCGTCCAGATGGTTATATTTTAACGAATAATCATGTGATCGCGCAGGCTGAACAAATTGTCGTGGCTTTGCACGATGGACGCCGTGCGGTTGCAAAAGTTGTTGGAACTGACCCAGACACAGACTTAGCGGTCATTAAAATTGATCTAGAAAAACTGCCTGTATTGCCATTTAAACTGAGTGGCAATGAAGTGGGCGATGTCGTACTTGCGATTGGTAACCCATTTGGTGTGGGACAAACCGTGACTCAAGGGATTATTTCTGCGACAGGACGTTCTGACTTGGGTATTAATACCTATGAAGATTTCATTCAAACCGATGCAGCAATTAATCCAGGTAACTCAGGTGGTGCATTGATTGATGTGGCAGGGAATTTGATTGGGGTAAATACGGCAATTTTCTCGCAATCAGGTGGTTCATTGGGCATCGGCTTTGCAATTCCTGCACAAGTCTGTCAGCAGGTTTTAAACTCGATTTTAAAAGATGGACGTGTGGTTCGTGGTTGGTTAGGTATTAGTTTGTTGCCTGTGCAACAAGACAACATTTTAGAACCTGCACAAGGCGGTGTAGTGGTTGCTGATGTACTGCGCGGTGGCCCTGCAGCAGAAGCAGGTTTAAAACGTGGTGACAAAATTTTAAAAGTGAATGATGAAGCGATTACTTCAACCTCGCATTTAATTAATTATGTTGCTGCACAAGCACCGCATACGACGGTGACTGTTTCAGTTGAACGTGGTGAAGAAGCCTTAGATTTGGAAGTCGCAGTCGGTGAGCGCAAAGTTCAAAATACCGATAAGCAATTTATTCCATTGCCTGAATAATAGATTTAACAGTAACAATTTAGCCTTGCCCGTTTGCAGGGCTTTTTTGTTGGCTAAGTAAATGGAGATCGACTGGAAATAACCAAAGTGATACGGATAACGTGATTTGATTTATCTCTGGGTAGATACAAAGAGAAGGTGGGCTAAATAAACTGTATTGATGAATGATGATACTTTTTGATAGATCTAATCAATCGAGGGTTTGGTTTTGTGTGGCAAGTGTGGATGTATTCGGTGTTGATGTCTTAGAAGATTTAAACGTGCTGTTTAAACATGATGGGTCTCAACTTAGATAAAGAAAGGCATAAAAAACAGCAACCGAAGTCGCTGTTTTTCTAGATCCATTGAAATTATTGCTCTTGCTGAATACCTGCCACTAACCAGTCTTGATTAGAGCCTGCAGGTTTTACAAAGTGCCAAATTTCTGTAAATGGTTGCGGTAAACTGTTCAGGTCTTCGCTGACTGTACCTGTAAAGCGTACACTTATGACATATTGACCATTTTCAGTTGCAGAATCGACCACCATGGCATTCAAGTTAGAAAACTCTGCTACATCTTGGTCTTGGTTTGCCATAATGTCCTGATACATCGACCGATATAAATCAGGAGTTAAATAACGCTGAATTTCTGCGATATTACTGGCTGTGTTCATAGACTGAATATGGTTAAAACGCTGACGCGCTACACGTAAAAAGGTTGCAGGCTCTGAACCATCAGGCAATTGATTGCCACTGTTGGTATAAGCTGCACCAAATGGCGCGTTATTATTGGCAGCTTGACCAAAAGGCGCTTGGGTAGAAGCGGCAGAACCCCCAACAGATTGACCAAAAATATTGGTATTGTCGTTACGTGGCGCTGCAGCAGGTGGTGTTTGCGCAAACGGTGCCTGATTGGCACCGCTATTTGGCGCATACGGATTAGGCGTTAGTTTTTTTTTTGCGCCCATCTTACGGAAAATGAAGAAGGCAACAGCAGCAGCGAGTAAAATCCAAATCCAGCTTGGAATACCGCCTTTTTCCTCTTGCGCTTCGGCAGCACTTGCAGCTTGATCATCGGCCAAGGCATTGGCAGCAACCGCACCAATTGCCGCACCTGCAACACCTGCAGCAACCATACCACCTACGCCTGGACCAGATTTTTGCTGTGCTGGTGCAGTTGTTGGTTGTTGTGCTGGCGTTGTTTGACGAGGTTGTTGGTAAGACTGAGTTGGAGTAGCCGAACGACTCATGCCATGGCTTTTACCGCCACCTGCACGTTTTGCTTCTGCTGCTAACGGAGCTACCAATAAAGTCGCTGTGAGCATTGCTGCGATCAAACCACGCTGTCGAACTTCCATCAAATTTTCCTATATTAAAATAAAGTTAAGCTGTGTATTTATGCAGGCATTTGCTGCGAATTTCAATATAAATATGATATTTTTTCTTGAAACTGAAAAAATATCATCCAAGGATTTAACCTAAGTTTTCACTTAAATTCATGGCTTCAGTTAAGGCTTCATGCAAACGCGCCACCGCAATAATTTGCACACCTGCAATGGCTTTTTGTGGGGCATTGCCACGCGGCACAATAATATATTTAAATCCGTGTTTAATAGCTTCTTTTAAGCGTTCCTGACCATTTGGTACTGGGCGGATTTCACCCGATAAACCGACCTCACCAAATACTGCCAATTGTTGTGGCAGGGCTTTGCCACGCAAGCTAGAAGCACAGGCAAGTAGTACAGCAAGGTCTGAACCTGTTTCGGTAATTTTTAAGCCGCCGACCACATTCACATACACATCTTGCCCTGAAGTTTGTACGCCGCCATGCCGATGCATCACCGCCAATAGCATATTCAGACGGTTTTGTTCCAGACCTAAAGCCACACGTCTAGGCTGACCATGTGCATCATCCACCAAAGCTTGTACTTCAACTAAAAGTGGTCGCGTTCCTTCGCGGCTAATCATGACAATAGAACCTGGAATTGCCTCATCATAACGGCTCAAAAATATCGCAGATGGATTGGCAACCTCGCGTAAGCCTTTATCGGTCATGCCAAAAACGCCCAGTTCATTCACTGCACCGAAACGGTTTTTGACTGCTCGAATCATACGGTAGCGTGAGTCTGACTGTCCTTCAAAATACAAGACGCAATCGACCATGTGTTCAAGGACGCGCGGCCCCGCTAAAGCCCCTTCTTTGGTCACATGACCGACAATAAACAGCGCAGTGCCACTATTTTTAGCAAAACGAGTCAGCAAGGCAGCTGATTCACGAATTTGTGAAACACCACCTGGAGCAGACTGCAACGTTTCGGTATATAAAGTTTGAATCGAGTCCAGAATGGCTACCGCAGGGCGTTCATGCGCCAAAACTTCACAAATCCGTTCGACACAGGTTTCTGCCATGACTTTCAGTTGATCGGTGGGTAAGTCTAAGCGTTGAGCGCGTAACGCCACTTGCGAAAGAGATTCCTCACCTGTGATATATAAAGCGGTGTTATTGGCAGCCGCCATGTGAGTCGCAGTTTGTAGCAAAATGGTCGATTTCCCGATACCAGGATCTCCACCAATCAGTACCACAGAGCCCGTAACCAAACCGCCACCCAAAACACGGTCAAATTCCCCAATGCCTGTTGTTAAACGGGTTTCGTGCGATACAGACACTTTATTAAGCGTGGTAATGGCGGCCGCTTGTCCTGCATAGCCACCGCCCATTTTAGGTTGGGCACGATGCGTCACCGCAGGGGCAATACTGACCTCATGAAGTGAGTTCCATTCCCCACATTCTGAACATTGACCTGCCCATTTAGGATGATCTGCACCACATTGTTCACAGCGATAGACACTTTTTACTTTTGCCATAACCCAGTCATTGCATCAATTAAAAACTGACTACAGCATACAGAGGAATGTTCGCGAAATGAATGTTATCTGGATTTTTCATGGAAAATCATACAACCACGTGGGTGATTGTATGATTTATGATTTGAACAGAATAATTCAATGAATTGGGCTTATTTAATACAACTCGCCAGATTTGCGCTTCGCAATAAAGTCTTTGGATTCTTTGGCAATCACACCAGACAGTAACAACAAGGCAATTAAGTTTGGTACAGCCATTAAACCATTAAAGGTATCGGCAAATAACCAGACTAAATCTAGGGTGGCGATGGTGCCAATGAACACTGAAGCAATATAAATTAAGCGGTAAATCAACACGTATTTTTCGCCGAATAAATAAGTACAGCATTTTTCACCATAATAGCTCCAACCGAGAATGGTGGAATAGGCGAAGAAGATGATCCCGAAAGTGACGACCCAACCACCAAAGCCTGGCAATAACTGGTCAAAAACCTGTGTGGTGAGTACAGCACCTGTTGCACCACCAAAACTATTGTCGGCCATAATAAAACCCATGACCAAAACAATACCTGTAATGCTACAAACAATAATGGTGTCAATAAATGTACCTGTCATAGACACTAAGCCTTGACGGGCAGGGTGGTCGGTCTTGGCAGCGGCAGCGGCAATTGGCGCAGAACCCATACCTGCTTCGTTGGAGAATACGCCACGTGCAACCCCGTAACGAATTACTGCACCAATTGCACCGCCCGCAACTGCTTCACCAGTAAAGGCATCACGGAAAATTAGCTCAAATGCAGGCACGACAAGGTGTAAATTATTCAGGATAATAATTAAACCGCCTGTAACATACAGAATGGCCATAATCGGAACAATCACCGAAGATGCTTTGGAAATCGAGCTAATTCCGCCCAAAATCACCAATGCAGAAAATACGGTAATTACCACGCCAGTAATCCAAGTTTCTACACCTAAGCTATTTTCAACTGCTAAAGCTACGGTGTTGGATTGTACTGAACTACCAATTCCAAACGAGGCGACTGTGCCAAAAAAGGCAAAGATAATCGCCAGCCATTTCCATTTTAGTCCGCGTTCAATGTAGTACATTGGGCCGCCTGACATTTGCCCTTTTTCGTTTTTAATACGGTATTTAACCGCCAAAACACCTTCACCATATTTGGTCGCCATACCAAACAGGGCAGTCATCCACATCCAAAACACTGCACCCGGGCCACCGAGGACGCAAGCCGTTGCAACACCTGCAATATTTCCCGTACCAATGGTGGCAGAGAGTGCAGTCATCAGTGATGCGAAATGTGAAATATCGCCCGGTTCTTTTTGCGCTTTGTCGTGTTTGCAAAAGACTTGTTTAAAAGCCAGTGGCAGCATGCGGAATTGCCAGAACAATAAGCGGAAGGTGAGGAAGACGCCCGTTCCCACAATGAGAACCAGCATGTATGGACCCCAGACCCAACCGCTTAGGGTTTCCATCATCGATTGTAAATTTTGCATAAATTTCTTCTTATAAACGCAGTGTATAAATGCTTAGTTTGTGACTGTAGTTGAACAGTTGTAAAAATTAAGCAAGTGATATGCCAGTCTTTAAAACTTCCTGTTAAAAGAACTTGGTTTTAAGCACGTTATATTTTTTGCATAGTTTTTAGATTTTGACAATTGATGCCTTGAAATAAAATTGACTTTATCTGTGTCAGAAGTCGCAATTTTTCAGACCTGATAAGGTCAATCTATGCCAGCAGAATAGTAAGTAAGCTAGAATTTTTACTAAGCTCAAGATAATCTCTGTGTTTTAGCACTTTGGTCACAGCGGTGATCACGTTATACTTCATCGAAAATATTTTATAGGTGGTCAGATGCGTACAGTCATTTGCTGCGTGAGTGTTGTGTTCACAACAGTACTTTTGGTCGGTTGTGGTCAGTCTGGGGCATTACAGCTTCCCAATGATCCAAACTATGACAAACGAGCAAAATATTTGTTATATCCAGATCATGCACCACAAAGTGTTAAACCATCTGAAACAGCTTCTGAGCAGGCAGCACCTGTACAACAGCAGTTTGCTGCACCTGCAACATCTACATCGACTACACCTTAACGCTTTCTAGAAAAGGATACATTCATGAGTTTTACCCGTATTCAAGGGGTTTTGCATGCCGAGCAATGTTCGCTACAACAACTCGCACAGCAATTTGGCACGCCACTTTATGTTTATTCAAAAGCAACTTTTGAAAAACATTATTTAGATATGGATCGTGCTTTTCACTTTATCGACCATCAAATTTGTTTTGCGGTAAAGTCGAACTCGAATATTGCGGTATTGAATGTATTGGCTAAATTGGGCGCAGGCTTTGATATTGTGACAGGCGGTGAGTTGGCGCGTGTGCTCAAAGCAGGTGGTGATGCATCGAAAATTGTATTTTCAGGTTTAGGTAAAACTGAAGCTGATATTCAAAAAGCACTAGAAGTGGGCATTGCCTGCTTTAACGTAGAATCACATGCAGAATTAGACCGTATTCAAAAAGTTGCGGCACAAATGAATGTGAAAGCGCCAATTTCATTACGCGTTAATCCAGATGTAGATGCCAAAACTCATCCTTATATTTCTACAGGTTTAAAAGAAAATAAATTCGGGATTCCTTCAGATTCTGTGTACAGCACCTATGAATATGCTGCGTCTTTGCCAAACTTGGATATTGTCGGCATTGACTGTCACATCGGTTCGCAATTGACCGAAACACAACCTTTTGTGGATGCTTTGGATCGTGTCATTGTGATGATTGATACCTTAAAAGAAATGGGTATTCAACTGAAACACATTGATATTGGCGGTGGTTTGGGTGTGACCTATAAAGATGAAACACCACCAAGTGTTGAAGAATATGCCAATGCTTTGCGCCCAGCTTTAGAAAAGTTAGGTCTTAAAGTATATATGGAGCCAGGACGTAGTATTTCTGCCAATGCGGGAGTATTGCTGACTAAGGTTGATTTATTGAAACCGACCACACATCGTAATTTTGCAATTATTGATGCAGCAATGAATGACTTAATCCGCCCTGCATTGTATGAAGCGTGGATGGATATTCAGCCAGTGACGCCACGTACCGATGTTGAAAGCAAAGCATGGGATGTGGTGGGTGCAATCTGTGAAACAGGAGATTTCTTGGGTAAAGACCGTGAATTGGCGATTGCTGAAAATGACATTTTGGCCGTGATGGGTGCGGGTGCATACGGTTTTGTGATGAGCTCTAACTACAACACTCGTGGTCGTGCGGCCGAAGTGATGGTCGATGCAGATCAGCCACACTTAATTCGTGAACGTGAAAGCATTGAATCTTTGTGGGAAAGAGAGCGTTTATTGCCATAAGGGGAATTCGAGATGTTATTAGAATTTACCAAAATGCATGGTTTGGGCAATGATTTCATGGTGGTTGATCTCATCAGTCAGCGGGCGTATTTGGATGCACTGACGATTCAGCGCCTTGCAGACCGCCACTTTGGCATTGGTTTTGATCAATTGCTGATTGTGGAACCGCCTGATTTGCCGAATGTGGATTTTAAATATCGCATTTTCAATTCCGATGGCTCTGAGGTGGAGCAGTGTGGCAATGGTGTGCGTTGTTTTGCACGTTTTGTGCATGAACGTCAGTTGACCACCAAGACCAAAATCAAGGTGCAGACCAAAGCGGGTATTGTAGAACCTGAACTTGGTCAAAATGGTTGGGTGCGGGTGAATATGGGCTATCCTAAATTCTTACCGCAAGAGATTCCTTTTATTGCCGATAAACCAGATAATTTATATGACATCGCTTTAAAAGAGGGTGCTGCTTTGACCATTGATGTGGTGAATATGGGCAACCCGCATGCTGTGACCATTGTGCCTGATGTTCTGACTGCAGATGTTGCAGGGATAGGCCCTCAAGTGGAATCACACGAGCGTTTCCCACAGCGTGTTAATGCAGGCTTTATGCAAATTATTGACGAAAAACATGCACGTTTGCGTGTTTTTGAGCGTGGCGTAGGGGAAACTTTGGCTTGTGGCACAGGTGCCTGTGCTGCAGCCGTTTCGGGTATGCGCCGTGGCTTATTGTCTAATTCAGTTGAAATTGAACTGGCAGGTGGTAAGTTGCAAATCGAATGGCGTGAAGGCGATGTGGTGTGGATGACAGGGCCAACTGCTAATGTCTATCACGGTCGTTTGGATTTAAATTATTTTCAGGGCTGATGTTTCGTTCTAACATGAACAGCTCTTATCTTACTTAAAAGCACTATTCAAAACGAATGGTGCTTTTTTGTATCTTGCAGCACGGATCAGGTATGCTGTACTGAATGTCACTCTAAAAACTTCTACTCATTATGCCGCAACTGATTTTTTTACCTGGCGCTTCAGGCAATACCGCATTTTTTCATCCGCTAATCGAAAAAATTGAAAAATTGCCGTGGCAGAATGCTGTAAAAATTGTGGCTTATCCTGAATTTAATCATCAACCTGCACATTCACAGGTACATGATTTTGCAAGTTTGCAGGCTTATGTGTTGGCGAATATCCCAGATGATTGCATTATCATTGCACAGTCGATGGGTGGTATTTTTGCAGTTGCTGCCGCGTTGCAATATCCAGAAAAAGTCAAAGGATTAGTATTGGTTGCAACATCTGGTGGCATGGATTTAAGCAGTTTTCAGGTGCAAGATTGGCGACAAGACTATCAAGCAAGTGATTTAAATTATCCTGACTGGTTTGTAGAGGCAAAGGCCGATTACACGGTAGACTTTGCTAAAATCAACATGCCTATTTTGTTGTTATGGGGTGATCAAGACCCGATAAGTCCACTGGCAGTAGGTGAGTTTTTACAACAACAATTTCCACAAGCCGTATTAAAAATTGTGCATGATGGTGATCATTTGTTTTTAGAAACACATGCAGATCAGGCGGCTGAACACATTGCTGCTTATTTATCTCAGTTTGCCGCAGTTCAGCAATCGGAGCGTGACTAATGTACGATCCGCAGCAACTATTAAAGATGTGGCTCAAAGAACGAGAAATACAACAGCAGTCACCGCATACGTTAAAAGCCTACGCACGCGATTTAAACGATTTTTTTAGCTTTTGTGAGCAACAACAACTTGCCTTATATGATGTAGAGGCTGCAGATTTGCGCCATTATTTAGCGCAAAAAGTAGAACAGCAACAGTTAAATAGCAGCAGTTTACAGCGCATGTTATCAGCGATTCGTCAGTTTATGAAATGGGCCGAGCAAGGGCAGTATTTACAATTTAATCCAATTGATAATTTTCAGCTAAAACGTCAGCCACGACCTTTGCCGGGTTTGATTGATATTGAAACGATTCATCAAATTTTGGATCAGCCTGAACCTGAAACTGAAGTACAACAACAAATGTGGCGACGCGATAAAGCGATTTTAGAATTGCTCTATTCGAGTGGTTTGCGCCTAGCAGAGGTACAAAGTTTACGTATCCGCGATTTAGATTTTAACCGTCAATTGCTGCGCATTACGGGTAAAGGCAATAAAACCCGTATAGTGCCTTTTGGTCGCAAAGCCAAAGATGCGGTGATGCAATGGCTGCAGATTTACCCTTTATGGCAGGGCGATTTTGTACCCGATGCAGCATTGTTTATTACTCAAAAAGGTGAACCTTTAAAAGCACGCCAAATTGAAAATCGGGTGAAGTTTCAGGCGCAGCGTGCGGGCGTTAATGTCGATTTGCATCCGCACTTATTGCGACATTGTTTTGCAAGTCACATGCTGTCGAATAGTGGGGATATACGTGCAGTCCAAGAAATGCTTGGGCATAGCAATTTAAGCACCACGCAAATTTATACCCATGTCGATTTTGATCAGTTAGCGCGAGTTTATGATCAGGCACATCCACGTGCGAGTAAAAAGTATAGCTTTACCTAAAGTCGGCATTATTTTTGCAAGTTAAAATATAGCTATTTCATACTGCAAATATTTTTCTCACAGTCAGTTGTAAAGCCTTTGTGCTGTACTTAATACTTTAAGTAAAAGCGCTTTCACCAAGATGTCATTGCAACTATTGTAGAATAATAAAAAAGTGCGTTATGCAGTATAAAGAAGCAGAAAGAGTGGGTCACACGAATAATAGACATGGATGACATTATTTTTTGTTCCACTGCATAACACTTTGGATATCAAATGATAGGCAAAACCATGATTTCGAATCTTCAAGAAAAATATGAACAATTAAGCCCAAGCCAAAAAGAAATTTTTGCAGGTTATGGCTTGCGTCAAGTGAAACATTTTGTCGAAATAAGCTTGCCGATGATCGAGCAAGAACTACCTGCCGATTGTTTGGTGCAGGGTATTAATGCTGAAGGTAAAATGCAGGCGATTCATCCGCAAACGCAACAAAGCTATTTATGGATTTCAGATCAGCAGTGGCAAGCACGCCCAAATGCAAGCAGTAAAATAGATGTAAAAGAAGATTTTATTGCAGTTTGGGAAATTTTTAATTTACAGGCCTATGAATTGATAGATTTAAGTCATATCCACCGTGACTTTTTAGAAACTCAGCAAGTTTAAGCTGAGTTTTTTTATGTCCTTTATCTGGGAGGTGGCGTGGTGAAAGCGCATAAATATCCATCAAAATAAAACAGATTGTTTATTTCATACCCAATAAACTGCTGAATACAGTTTTGTGAACCAGCAGTCACATTTTAAAAGAGCATTTATATCTGAAAAAATACTGCAAAAAATAAAGTTTTCTATCTTTAATGACAGTCAGATTATGGGGTTTTATGTAAGGAACTTTGCTTAAATTGTAGGCGGAACTCAATTTGAATTGCATTTCAATCAATCTTGTTGATGAGGGAAACAAATAAAAAACATAATATAAATCAAAGCTTAAAATTGCTTATATAATCGTCGCTTGGTTTGTTAATTTTTAGAAATAAAAAAGTATGAACGCATCGTTCAGTTAATTTTCGGCATTTTTAGCCTTGTTTAGACAATTCTGACTTGACCGAAATGCCGATCACATAGCAAGATAGGACACCTAAAAAATTTAAAGCGAAGAGTTATTATTAACTTTTCTCAATATTTACTTTTGCTAAAACAGCCGAGGATTACATGAAGGCTCTTGTTGCTGTAAAACGTGTGGTAGATGCCAACGTTAAAGTTCGCGTTAAGCCGGATAATAGTGGAGTTGACCTAACTAACGTTAAGATGTCAATTAACCCATTCTGTGAAATCGCAGTGGAAGAAGCGGTTCGTTTAAAAGAAAAAGGAACTGTTTCAGAAATCGTAGTGGTATCCATTGGTCCTAAAGAAGCGCAGGAACAAATTCGTTCTGCAATGGCGCTTGGTGCAGACCGTGGTATTTTGGTTGAATTAGCCGATGAGATTGGTGCACTTGAAGTGGCTAAAATCTTAAAAGGTGTTGTTGAACAAGAACAACCACAACTTATTTTATTGGGTAAGCAAGCTATTGATGACGACTCTAACCAAGTTGGTCAAATGCTAGGCGCTTTACTTGGTGCAGGTCAGGGTACTTTTGCTTCAGAAGTAAAAGTAGATGGCGACAAAGTTCAGGTAACACGTGAAATTGACGGTGGTTTACAAACTGTTGAGCTTGCACTTCCTGCAATCATCACCACTGACTTACGTTTGAATGAGCCACGTTATGCGGCACTTCCAAACATCATGAAAGCACGTAAAAAACCGCTAGACACCAAATCTCCTGCAGATTATGGCGTTGCAACAGGTTCTAAGCTGAAAACTGTAAAAGTTGAAGCACCTGCTGAGCGTAAAGCGGGCGTACAAGTGAAATCTGTAGACGAACTTGTAGATAAATTGAAAAACGAAGCGAAAGTGATCTAATACAGAAGGATAAAAATCATGAGTATTTTAGTTATCGCTGAGCACGACAATAAAGCACTAAATGGTGCAACATTAAACGTTGTTGCTGCAGCTCAAAAAATCGGTGGTGATATCACTGTATTGGTTGCGGGTTCTGGTGCACAAGCAGTTGCAGACCAAGCAGCTAAAGTTGCAGGCGTAAGCAAAGTATTACTTGCTGACGATGCGGCTTATGCAAACCAATTGGCTGAAAACGTAGCAAAACTTGTTGCAGAATTAGGCAAAGGTTATAGCCATATCCTTGCTGCTTCTACAACAACAGGTAAAAACATTTTACCGCGTGCAGCTGCGCTTCTTGATGTTAGTATGATCACAGACATCGTCGCTGTAGATTCTGCAAAGACATTCAAGCGTCCAATTTATGCAGGTAACGCGATTGCAACTGTAGAATCTTCAGAGGCGATTGTGGTGGGTACTGTACGTGGTACAGCATTTGACCCAGTGGCTGCAGAAGGTGGTTCGGCTGCGGTTGAAGCTGCTACTGTGACAGGTGATGCTGGTATTTCTAAGTTCGTCTCTGAAGAAATTGTGAAATCAGAGCGTCCAGAATTAACTGCAGCACGTATTGTAGTTTCTGGTGGTCGTGGTGTAGGTTCTGGTGAGAACTATCACAAAGTACTTGATCCATTAGCAGACAAACTTGGTGCAGCACAAGGTGCTTCACGTGCAGCAGTAGATGCAGGCTTCGTACCAAACGACATGCAAGTAGGTCAAACAGGTAAAATCGTTGCACCTGATTTGTATATCGCTGTAGGTATCTCTGGTGCGATTCAGCACTTGGCAGGTATGAAAGACTCTAAAGTGATCGTTGCGATCAACAAAGACGAAGAAGCGCCAATCAACGCAGTAGCTGACTACTGGTTAGTGGGTGACTTGAACACTGTTGTTCCAGAGTTAGTATCTAAAATCTAATTACTGAACACAGTCAAAAACGCCTCTATGTGAATAGCATAGGGGCGTTTTTTATTGTCTTTTTTAATTTAGATGCAGTGATTGGTTTTAAGTACATTATGTGAACTTAGCGTATATGTGGGTACATATCGAGCAAGTATATGTTGAAGATATTTTGACGTGACTCTTAAAAATATGAAGCACTTTTGTTTCTTGGGTGTGAATATTTTTTTGCCTAAAAAATCACCGTTAAATTTAAGTAAATTAACAAGATTAAGATCATCTCTAAAGCACAAAAACACAGGCGTATATGCTATAATTTTTCGCTAGTTTTTATTTTTAGCCTGCATTTCAGGCTAATCATTTGCAAGTTTTACGACATATAAAATGCAAGCAAAATTTGTTTGCAGAATAAGGAGTATGCATGAGCGTATCGGAAATTAGACCGATTGCCATTGAGGATGAACTCAAGCACTCGTATTTAGACTATGCGATGAGTGTGATTGTGTCACGTGCGCTGCCAGATGTACGAGATGGTCTAAAACCTGTGCATCGCCGTGTGCTATTCGCAATGCACGAATTGGGCAATGACTACAACAAAGCTTACAAAAAGTCTGCCCGTGTAGTCGGTGACGTCATCGGTAAATATCACCCACATGGTGATTATGCAGTTTACGAAACGATTGTTCGCATGGCGCAAGATTTCAGTTTGCGTTATCAATTGGTCGATGGTCAGGGTAACTTCGGTTCGATTGATGGCGATAGTGCTGCAGCTATGCGTTATACCGAAGTCCGTATGCGCAAACTTACCCACGAATTGCTGGCCGATTTAGAAAAGGACACTGTCGATTGGGAAGATAACTACGACGGCTCTGAGCGTATTCCTCAAGTGATGCCTACTCGTATTCCAAACCTATTGGTCAATGGTGCTGCAGGTATTGCTGTAGGTATGGCGACCAATATGGCACCGCACAACATGACTGAAGTGGTGCATGCATGTTTGGCTTATGCAGACAACCCAAATATTTCAATTGAAGGGTTGATGGAACATATCACAGGTCCAGACTTCCCTACAGGTGGCATCATCTACGGTAAATCAGGCATTGTCGATGCTTATCGTACAGGTAAAGGCCGTTTGCATATTCGTGGTAAGTATCATTTTGAAGAAGATCAAAAGTCTGGTCGTACCACCATCGTCTTTACTGAAATCCCTTATCAGGTCAATAAAGCCAAAACCATTGAGCGTATTGCTGAACTGGTAAAAGAGAAGAAACTCGAAGGTATTTCAGAACTACGTGATGAGTCTGATAAAGAAGGGATGCGTATTGCAATTGATCTGAAGCGTGGTGAAAACGCTGAAGTGATTGTGAATAACCTGTTCTTAAATACGCAGTTAGAAAACTCATTCAGCATCAACATGGTCTGCCTAGACAATGGTCAGCCAAAATTGATGAACCTGAAAGATATTATTGCGGCATTTATTCGTCACCGCCAAGAAGTAGTGACCCGCCGTACCATGTTCGAGTTGCGTAAAGCGCGTGAACGTGGGCACATTTTAGAAGGCTTAACCGTCGCGTTGGCCAATATTGATGCCATCATCGAAACCATTAAATCTTCTGCCAACCCAGCCGAAGCGCGTGAGCGTTTACAGGCAGGCGAATGGGCAGCAGGCGGTGTAGTCGCATTATTGGAAAAAGCTGGTTCAGTTTCTGTACGTCCAGACGAAATTGAAGGTGAAGATCCTAACCGACCATTTGGTTTAGATGGTCAGGTCTATCGTTTATCACCTGCGCAAGTGACCGCAATTTTAGAATTACGTTTGCATCGTTTAACAGGTCTAGAACAAGACAAATTACATGCAGAATATTCTGAAATTTTGGCACAAATTGCTGAATTAACTGCAATTCTAAATGATTTTAATTTGCTAATGGGCGTGATTCGTGAAGAGTTGGCGCAAGTTTTACAACAATATGGCGATGCACGTCGTACTGAAATTGTAGAATCGCGTATTGATTTCTCGCGTGAAGATTTAATTCCAGAAGAACAAGTGGTACTGACAGTATCACAAACAGGTTATGCAAAAACTCAACCATTGTCAGATTACGCAGCACAGCGTCGTGGTGGTCGTGGTAAATCTGCAACGTCGATGAAAGAAGACGATTATGTGCAGCATTTAATTGTGACTTCTAATCACGCAACGGTGCTGTGCTTTACTGATGTGGGTAAAGTTTACCGTCTGAAAGTGTTTGAAGTGCCGCAAGCATCGCGTGGTTCGAAAGGCCGTCCAATGGTCAACCTGTTGCCATTAGATGCCAATGAAACCATTACCGCGATTCTGCCAGTAATTGATGCACCGAAGAAATTCAAAGAGCGTCTGGCCGATTTCCGTAGTTTTGTGAAAGCCAATGCGGCACATCTACAAACCAACGCAATCATTGCTGCACATTATGCAGAATTAGAAGCAGCATTTGCTGAATTAGCAGATGGAGATGATTTATCTGACGCATTACGTGTGCAATTGAAACAATTGGGTGTAGAGCTTTCTGCAACCGATTTAGATGATGAAATCATTGCAGAATTTGCATCACAAGCAGAAGCCTTGCGTAAAAACTTCTATGTCTTTATGGCAACGGCATCGGGTACAGTGAAACGTGTTGAATTGGAACAATTCAGTAACGTGCGTTCGAATGGTTTACGTGCCATTGAATTAAATGAAGACGATACCTTAATTGGTGTTGCAATTACCGATGGCGAACAGCAAATTATGTTGTTCTCTAATGAGGGTAAAGCCATTCGTTTTGCTGAAACCGATGTACGTTCAATGGGCCGTGCGGCAAAAGGTGTACGTGGTATGCGTGTTAGCTTTGGTTCAGCGCAAGTTGAAGATGTCGAAGATGCAGAAGTAGATAGCGATGATGAAGATAATTCAGATTCAGCACTCATCAGTCGTATTGTATCGCTAGTTGTAGTACCAGAAACAGGCGAAGTTTTGTGTGCTTCGGCGAATGGTTATGGTAAGCGTACACCTGTAGATGACTTCCCAACCAAAAAACGTGGCGGTAAAGGCGTGATTGCCATTAAGACCTCTGAACGTAATGGTGAATTGGTGGGTGCAGTTGCGATTGATGAAAGCAAAGAGCTGATGCTGATTTCTGATGGCGGTACATTAGTGCGTACTCGCGCTTCTGAAGTGGCGCAAACAGGTCGTAATGCACAAGGTGTACGTTTAATCCGCTTGGGTGAAAACGAAACACTGGTGGGTGTAGAAGCGATTGAAGCTGTTGAAGAAGACGAGTTTGTTGAAGCGATTGAAGGTGCAGAATCTTTAGTGGCTGAAACGGATGCAGTTGCTGAAACTGAGCAAGTGGAAAAAGACGGTGAAAATTCAGTAGAAGAATAAGTTTTTTACTGATAAAAAGGGCGCTTCGGCGTCCTTCTTTATAAACGTTGACTGCATAAGGGTAAGCGATGAAAACCAAATTAATGTTGTTGGCAGCAGCGGTTGCATTGAGTGGCTGTAATTCAATGGACAATATTCCAGATCCGAGTCCTGAACAGGAAAAGGCGGCACAGCTAGCCTATGAGGATTTGCGTGATGGGAAGTATGACGAGTTTTTGGATCAGTTAGAGCCGCAGTTGCAAACCCAGTTTAAGGACAATGAAAAGCTGATGAAACGCTTTTCACGTTCAATTCCTCAAGGTGAATACAAGTCTAAGACTTTAATGACCAAAGAGATTGAAGAAGCAACCAATCAGCTTGGGCAATATAAGGTCAGCTATGAAATTGCCTATCCGGAAAATCTGGTTCAGTATGATGTTAGTTTTGACAAGCCGAATGGTAGCAACAAGATTCGTAATTTCAATATTCAAGTCTTTGGCGAATCGGGTAAATAAGTGGAATAGGAGCATTGCTATAATGCTCTATCTGCTTTGATGACCAGAAATTAAACGTCGATAAGCCAAAAAAAAGCACAAGCTACCGATCATTCCAAGATAGAGCAATTTAGGCAAGATCAGTGTTGTAGGCACACCCATCTGATTGAGTTGAATAAACATCTGCACAATTTGGGTAGAGGGCAGGATTTCGCCAACGACTTGCATCCAGGTGGGCATGGCAGCATGCGGCCAGGCCGCACCAGATAAAAAGAACAGTGGAATAGAAGTGAATACAATGACATGCCCCGCACGTTCCGGCAGATCCAGAAAACTAGCAAATAAGCAGGTCATGCCAATTATCGTGTAGATAAAAACCGCAACAGCCAGCAGCATCCCGAGCAGGTTGCCACCGCGCGGATAATCAAATAGCCAGAAGCTAAAGCCGAATAAATAGAAACATCCCAGACAACCAATGGTGAAGACCGCTAAACACATCCCAATCAATGCATTTGTGTTTAATTCTATTTTTCTTTCCCGATATACCAAAATCAGCATACTCAAACCCAAAAGAATGGTTTGGTGGATAATTAAAGGTGCAACCGCAGGAAAGACATAGCTGCCATAGCCGGACAGCGGATTAAATAAAGGAATTTGATGCACAGAAAGGGCAGGTGAAAAATCCGAGACCTTGCCAAAGCGTTCAGTATAATCTGCCAAAGTTTGCTCAACTGATGTGGCTAAGCCCAGACCAATTTGTTTGGTTACTAAAAAGTTGGCTGTACTTAAATACAGGCCAATGCCACCTGTTTCACCATGCCTTAAGCTTTGCGATAAATTGTCCGGCAGAAGTAAAATACCATCGGCTTTTTGTGATTCCACCCATTGTTTGGCCTCGGAAAAATTGCCGGTAATCGCCTCAATCTCCACATTGGGGCTTTGTGCCACTTGACCAATAATACGGGTGCTTAAGTTACTTTGTTCTTCATCGACAATAATAATCGGTAAGGCTTCAGCCTGCTGTGCCTGATAAGCGGTTGGATAAAAAAAGCTGTAAAACAAGACGGATAGAATAAGCGTGGTAAAGATCGTGCCGTGACTGACAATATCCTTAAAGCTTTGCAGATAGTAAAACCAGAGGGATTTCATTGGACTGCTCCTTTAACTATTTTTTTAAGAAACAGATAAGCCAGCAGAGCGTAAACTAGGGCATAGATCAGCAGCATGAATCCAGCTTGCAGTGAAATATGCAATGGACTACCAATCACCCATTGTTCAGTTTGTAATTTGGCATAGGGCGTAAACGGAATAATATTGGACCAGAACTGGGTGAATAGGGGCGCATTATTTAAAGGTAAAGTCACACCGGCAAAACTTAAAGATGAACCACCATAGACCGCAATGATGCCAAAAGATTTACTTAAATCTTTGGTTGCCAGAACCACTGCACTGCTTAAAAATGCATAAGCGCTATATAGCAGAAATTGTGCCGATAGAATCAGAGCGAGCGAGCCGGCAACAAACCAGCCGCGAATTTCAATCAGCCAGAACATCCAGATCCAGGTCCATAGACTAAAAATAGCCACATAGATCAGGTTCTTAGACAGCAATGCCATCCATATGGATGAGTTGCTAATCCAGCTTGTTAAGGTCTGCCGCTTCAGTTCCTGACCGACGGAAAATGCCACACAACAACACAGCAGTAAATGCAGAATTGCCGGAATGACATAGGGTTCCAGATAGAATTCATAATTCAGCTGCGGATTATACAGCGGAGATATTTTAATATGCGGTGACGGTGCTTCGAGAGAGGGGAGTCGGTTGCCCAGATATTGCTGTCCGCTAAATTCAGCGAGTGCTTGTAGGGTACTGACCAGCATGGCCGAGGAAATGGTATTTCCAATACTGAAATAACTCTGGTTAAAAGCAATACTGATGTCAGCATCCTGGGCACGAACCAGACGTTGCTCGGCACCGCTTGGAATATGGATATAACCCCAAATTTTATTTTGATTTAACAGGCGCTCAATTTCAGCTGTTTGTTCCGACACCGTAGCAATTTTAAGAGTATGATTCAGCGCCACATGTTGATAAATGCTTTGACTCAGCGCACTCTGGTCTTGATCAATAATCGCAATCGGTAAATGATCCGATTTCCCTTGAGCAAACATGCTGCTGAATAAAATAATCACCAGTGCAGGTGCCAGCGTGACCAGACACAGATCCCATTTTTCGCTGAGCAGATAGCGCAGTTCGCGCCATATACCCGTCCACATTATCGGGTCTCTTTCAGTTTAAATAACACGCTCATCCCGACTTTCAGTTCAGAAATCGCTGGTGTGGGTACAAGATGCAGCTTAAAACTGCGCACATCATAACCGCCAGTTTGACGTGTGGTCTTAATGGTGGCAAATTCACCTTCAGCACTGATCTGTCTAATTTGAAAAGTGGCGGTTTTATCTAGGGCGGGAATATAACCTTCAATACTGCTCATTTTCTGAAATGGGGCATATTGGTCTTCACGAATATTCAGGCTCACCCACATTTGATCTTCAATCAGGCTGACCACAGGGACTGCGGTGGCTACCAGCTCCGAGACTTTGCCATAGGTTTTAGACACCGTTCCGTTTACAGGTGCTACTAATTGGGTTTCTGCTTCTAAAGCATTGGCTTCATCCAGCGCAGCCTGGGCAATATCTACTTGTGCATCGGCAGAACTCTTTTGCTGCGAGGTGCTGCCACGTTTGGCACGTGCGTATTGCTGATACGCTGCTTCTGTCATTTGCGCCGCTGATTGACTGGCTGCATACAATTCATCACGGCGCTGGCGTGAAATCACACCTTCCTTCAATAAATTTGCACCACGCTCATAAGAAACTTTGGCTAAATTTTGCTGTGCTTTCAGCGATTGCCAGTTGGCATACAGACTGGCGATATTTTCTTCCTGCGAGCCACGTTCAGCAGTCGATTGTAAGGCCAGCGCAGATTGTAAAGCCGCTGCGGCTTGCTGTTTTTTGGCCTGAATTTCCGGGCTGTTTAAGCGCACCAGTACATCGCCTTTTTTGACCCGCTGACCTTCTTCTACATAGATTTCTTCAATACGGCTTGGCACTTTGGTCGCCACCTGAACTGTTTCAGCTTCTACACGACCCTGCAATTCAAGCGGAGCCGGTTGGTAGCTTTTCCACAATCCAAAAGCGATGACTGCCAGCAGAGCTGGAATCAGGGCGAGCAATAAATATTTTTTCTTTTTAGCGATTTCAGGAGCTTGTTGTTGCTCGGTCGAAGTCGTCGCGTTGTTTTCTATTTCAGTTTTTGTTTCTACCTGTTGCGCAGGCGATTTTTCTGTATCGCTGGATGAAGCCACTTCATTCACAGGATCATTGGGTTTTTGATCTTCGTTCATGTTCGGCTCCATTAGCGAATATAGTGGGTGTTGGCATGTTGAATGTAGGTTGGAAATTCTGCAATCAAGCCATGGCTTTGTAATAGTGTGGCCAGTGACATCACATATTTGTAAGCATTCAAGGCAGTTTCAGCTCGTAGTCCGCTCAGCATATTTTGTGCATCGATGACCTGTGTGGCGGTGCCCGTATCTTCTTTAAAAGACAATTCTTGGATGCGTAAATTTTCCTGTGCGGCTTTCAAGTTTTGTGCCAGAAGTACATCACTTTGCTGTGCACTAAGTGCTTCGCTATAAGATTTATAAATCAGATTTTCAATTTCCTGCTGGGTGCGTGCAGTAAGCAGTTCTGTTGCAGAGCGTTTGAGTTCGGCAGCCTGAATATTCTTGTTTTTATCGATCCCGGAAAACAGGTTATAGCGTGCGGCAACCCCGACAATCCAGTTTTCATTTTGATCCAGACTATATTCGCCAAAAGCAAATACATTTGGTTTTTTCGCTGCTTGCTGGGCTTTCACATTGGCTTGGGCCAATTGGGTATCCAGCTGCATTTTTTGAATCAGCGCAGAGTTCTGACTAAAAGTTTTTAGCAGATGATTTAAGGCCTGTGGCTCGGTTTTATTGACAAATAAAGGCGTCGAAAGCTCAGTGATGCTACTTTCCTGAAGCAGATTATTCAGCTGGAACAGCGCAGCATTCAAATTGGCCTGCGTATTTTGCTGGCTGCGCTCGGCATTATTACGTGCCACTTCAAATTGCATACGCTGGCCTTTACTGATAAAACCTTGCTGTTCCATTTTTAAGGCATTGCGATAATGCTGCTGCATGGCATTCAGATTAAACAGCGCAGCTGCATGCAATTGCTTTTGGAGCTGCACATTAAAATAACTTTGAATCAGTTCAAAACGCTGCGTATCTTGCTGCTGTTTGTTGCTGAGCTGACTACGACCGACCTGAATATTGGCAATTTCTTTGGCACTACGGGTGAGGCCTCCAGTATATATTGGCATAATCACGGAAACAGTGGGGCGAATCACCTGATCTTCAAGGATGACATTAGACGTATCCGGAATCAGACCAACTCCGCTATGAATAGTATTGTTAAGTCCATCACGCAGTGGATCGGTAATACCTGCAGGTAGATCCACGCCATTACTGGCCTCCCACTCATTAAGCCGGCCATTCACGCCTTGAGAGAGTGAATTCTCCAGATTATTTTTAAATTGCTTTAATGGAATATCGACTTCACTGTGAAAGGCATAGGCACGAACATTCAGGTCGACACGTGGCAGACCTACGCCTTTTACTGCTTCAGCTTCAAGTTTTGAAGCCTGTTCCAGACTTTGATAGGCTTGGCTGCTATAAGAATTTTGCAACAACTGACGTTCAGCATCCTGAAAGCTGATGCTCTGTGCATGAGCAAAGCTGCCATACATCATAGATGCAAGCAGATTTAAACCCCAGACAAGCTGTCTTTTATTTTTCTTTAAGTTCATAAAGTCGCTAAACTGATATAAAGCTGGTAATGTTATCCCGCTAGTATAAATCAAAGGTTCGCAGATAGAACTAGTGTAAAGTTATAGTATTGTTTCTTGTACATTTGTCTATAAAAAGCACGCTTATGCGTCCTCTAATCTTCTTTTTTTACCTTTTCTTTTTAAATAGCGTTTTTTAGCTACTTTTTCTCTATATTCTTTTAAAAGTCTTGGATTTTTTGCGATTAATTCATCCATATTGCTTTTTCCCCCCTCGAAATTCAGGATGTTGCTCTCGCATTTTTTTACATTCACTCTTTTCTCGCCAGATTTTAAAGAATAAATAAAGCTTGCTGAAGCATCTCTACGTAAAACTTCTTCTTTAAATAAAGGGGTGGCAATAGATCTCTTACGAAAGTTAATTTAAGAGCATCCAATTCACCATTCCAGCAATTAAATTCATTCTTAGACCAAATCGTTTCCGTCTATTTCTATAGCGTTCTGTTAATATCCGAAAATGTTTAAGTTTGCCGTTGATATGTTCAATTGTGATCCTACGCCGACTGATTTCTTGGTTGATCTGTTTTGCTATTTGGGGTAATGATAAATTGTTAGGTTTCTTGATTGGAATGAGTAACTTACTCTTAATCTGATGAAATCCTTTATAGGCTAAATCTGCTATGATATAAGGACGCAGATTCAAATCCCAAGTGCAACACATTTGTAGTTAGTTGAAAAAGTTAGGTGTATTCATAGAATCATTAGACTTTTTCAACTCGCAATTGGAAAGCACACAATGAAGAAATACACCCAACTTTC
>NZ_JACAXD010000018.1:0-62768 GCF_013391485.1 Acinetobacter sp. SwsAc5 | reverse complement strand
AAGTATTTGGATTGTCACTGCTTGCTCCAAAGTTAACATGTTGAGCAGTCCAAAATGACCGCTATATTAACCAAGGGGGTCAGTTTTTAAATGCCATTAGGGGGTCATTTTTACACTGCCGCTAACATCGACAAAGTTATATTTAATTTCTGCCTGAGCATCACGAACTTCATTGTCGCTATTTTTGGCGTAATTTGCTTCAGCTTTGGCACTTAAACCCGTAAACGGTAATTTAACTGCTGCCTCTGCATATAACATAGCTAAAGTTTCACTGACGTCTTGTGTTGAAAACAAATTAGATCTTAAGTCACCTTCAAGTACTTTGGCGCCAAATCCAACATCTGCTGCAACAATGTTATCTAAAATTTCATAATATAAAATGAAGTCTGAGTAATCTAAATCCAGCTGATTGATTTTTACACCAGCAGCGCTTTGCTCGCTTTCGGCCTGCAAATTGGCATGCTTAATTTTGGCATTGGGTAAAAAAGGAACAGGATGTTCTACTGCCAGAGTAAAGGGTAAGGCAAAATCGTCATCTAAGTTTGGTGATAACTGAGCCTGATTCCAATCTGCGCTATATTTCCAATAATCTACACTGGCTTTTACCCCAATAATATCGGCATGAACCGCTGAACAACCAATTAAACTGCATGCTAAAGCAAAACGTTGTAATGTAAGCATATAAACCCTAGTATTTTTCATCATCATTTGGGATGAATGGTTTAGTGTTGTGATGTTCTCGTGACAAAAAATCATGTGAAATATTGTCCAACTTAGCGCATCATACATTTTCTTGAATCAAAATTCTTGTAAAAATATAGCCTAATTCGCGCCAAAAATAGAGGATTTCAGTATGCAAAATACCCATCCACCTGTCGATTACCCGCTCTATCTTGCCAATAAAGCCGTAGAAACAGGGCAATGGTTAGCCGTTCAGCATAAATATTCTCAAAAAGTATATGCGCGTGTTGCACTTGCCGATGAAAAAAGTATTGAAAAGGCCATTCGTGCAGCCGTAAAAGCAGAAGCTGAAATGGCAAAATTACAGCCCTTTCAAAAACAAAAAATTCTGTTGCATTGTGTGCAGCGTTTTCAAAACATGCGTGAAGAATTGGTCGAGATTTTAATTGCTGAAGGTGGAAAGCCACGTTTGGCCGCGATGGCAGAAGTTGAACGTTTAATTAATACCTTCCAAATTGCTGCAGATGCAGTGTCTCAACTAGATGAAGGACGAATTTTACCGTTGGCGGTGACGGCTGCTGCTGCGAATTATCAAGGGATGGTTAAGCATGTACCCATTGGTGCTGTGTCTTTGATCAGCCCTTTTAATTTTCCGTTGAATTTAACTGCACATAAAATTGCGCCCGCGATTGCTGCAGGTTGCCCTTTTGTATTAAAACCTGCCAGCGCCACGCCTATTTCAGCATTGAAAATTGCAGAAGTGTTGGCTGAAACAGATTTACCTAAAGGTGCGTTTTCAGTATTACCTTGTGAGCGTGAGCAAGCCGATGTTTTAGTCACGGATGACCGTTTTAAACTGCTCAGTTTTACTGGTTCAGATGTGGTGGGTTGGGATATGAAAGCCCGCGCAGGACGAAAAAAAGTAACGCTAGAGTTGGGCGGCAATGCAGCGGTGATGATTGAACCCGATACTGAACTGAATGATGCATTGATTCATCGCTTAATTAGTGGGGCGTATAATCATGCAGGACAGGTGTGTATTAGTGTGCAACGTATTTTGGTGCATGACGACGTGTATGCTGAACTGAAAAAGAAACTTGTGAGTCAGCTTAAGAAAATTAAAGCAGCAGATCCTGATTTGGACAGTACTTTAGTCGGGCCAATGATTAAGGAAGCTGAAGCGCAGCGCTTGAAAAAGTGGATTGATAAAGCGGTGAAAAAAGGTGCAAAAATATTGGCAGGTGGCGAGCTGAAAGGTGTGATGTTTGAGCCGACTTTATTGGAACAGGTCGATCCAAACTTGGAGGTTTATAAAGATGAAGTATTTGGCCCTGTTGCCATTTTGGAAAAATATTCATCTTTTGAACAAGGAATTACACGTATTAACCAAAGCCGTTTTGGTTTACAGGCGGGTATTTATACACAAAGCTTGGAAAAAATGCTGTATGCATGGGATCAGTTACAAGTTGGTGGGGTGATTATTAATGATATTCCATCGTTCCGTGTGGACAATATGCCTTATGGTGGAGTGAAAGATTCGGGTTTAGGGCGTGAAGGGATTCAATCTGCTATTCGGGATATGCAGGAAGAGCGTTTATTGGTAATTAAGCGTTAAGTATCTGATCTAATGATGCATCGTTATAAATAAAGAGAAAGGATGAGTTAACTCTGAATTTTGAGATGATTGATTACAGTGCTGTAGTTCGGTGAATAATAGGCTACAGCGCTGCTAAAATAGATGAAAATTAAAATAACTCAAATAGCATCAAAATTTCATTCCAAATAGTTATACGATTTATAACTAAAAAATCAAGTCAAAATGGAGTGGAATTTGAACGTTTGATTAAAAAAATGCATACAAAAAGCATCTTTCTAAGCAGAATTTACAGAAAAATTGTTCAAAAATGAGTATTGTTAAGCCATACAAAAGCGCAATATTGGGCAAAGACTTTAAGCAAGATTTTCCGAATATTTCGCTGTTTGACCTTTAGAATTTGATGCTCAAAAGGTGTGACTCTAAAGCAAACACCCAGATTTTCATTTTTTGCAGGATATTTTTTGCGTGCGCTAAAGTACCGTTATATAAAGTAAATTTAAGCTAATGAAAAAGCAAGTTATTTATATAAAAGGTCAGAATTAAAAAACAAGCAGCAAAAAATAGCCTGAAGTTTAGGTGTTCTATGACAGATTCTCGTGAGAGTTGGTCCGCGCGATCAGGCTTTATTATCGCAGCCATTGGTTCTGCGGTCGGGTTGGGCAATATTTGGCGTTTCCCTTATGTTGCCTATGAAAATGGCGGCGGCGCATTTTTAATCCCTTATTTAATTGCGATCTTTGCAGCAGGTTTGCCATTGCTGTTTTTGGACTATGCAGTCGGACATAAATACCGTAAAGCACCACCAACCGCTTATAAAAAGCTCATGAACAGTGAAGCATTGGGCTGGTGGCAGGTGATGGTGACTTTGCTGATTGGTATTTATTATGCCAGCGTATTGTCTTGGGCAGGCAGTTATATGTTCTATTCCATTGGTCAGCAATGGGGAACAGACACTGAAAAATTCTTTTTCACAAGCTACTTACAAAATGGTGAAGGTTTAGCCTTTGGTTTTGTACCAACCTTATTTATTGGCTTAGTCATCGTATGGACGGTGGTGATGTTCATTTTATATGGTGGGGTGAAAAAAGGGGTTGAGCTGTCAAATAAAATTTTTATACCACTTTTGCTGATTTTGTTCTCTATTCTCGTGGTTCAAGCTTTACGTTTACCGGGTGCAGTCGATGGCTTAAATGCTTTCTTTACGCCTAACTGGGAAGCGATGGCGAACTATAAAGTATGGTTAGCTGCCTTTGGTCATATCTTCTTCTCACTTTCAGTGGGCTTCGGGATTATGTTGACCTACTCATCTTACCTAAAACGTAAAACCAACTTGACTGGTTCAGGCTTGGTGGTTGCACTTGCAAACTCATCTTTTGAAATTTTAGCGGGTATTGGTATTTTTGCTGCGCTTGGTTTCATGGCGTACAGCGCAGGTTCATCGGTAGATGAAGTGGTTTCGGGCGGTATTGGTTTAGCTTTTATTGCATTCCCGAAAATCATTTCAAGCTTGGGTGCAGGTGGCGATTTATTTGGTTTCTTATTCTTCGCTTCATTGACGGTTGCAGGGGTGACCTCAATGGTGAGTATTCTGCAAGTGCCCATTGCTGCGTTCCAAGACAAACTGGGTTGGTCGCGTAAGCGTGCAGTAACCATCATTGCGGGTGGTTCAGCTATTGTTTCAACCATTTTATTCTCTACCCACAGCGCGATCACTTTTGTCGACATCATTGACTACTTTGCCAACAACATTGGTATTGTTGGTGGTGGTTTATTGTCGATCATTTTGGTGACTTGGTTCCGTCGTCCATTGCTCAAAGAATTGCAGCAACACGTTAACCAATACTCAAGCATTAAATTGGGTTGGGGCTGGAATTTCCTATTAACCATCGTGACGCCGCTTTCATTGCTCGTGGCTTTAGGCTTAACCCTGAAATCTATTTTTGCAGAAGGCTATGGTGGTTATCCATTACACATTTTACTCACCGTGGGTGGTGGTACCGTAGTGCTCTTTATTATTGGCGCGGTATTGCTTAGCCGCTTAAAAGATCACGACGCAGCGGAGAAATAAGATGAATACATCTGCATTGGTGATGTTGATTATTTCAACAGTGGTACTTTGGGGTGGTTTAGTTTTGGCGATGATTCACCTGATCAAAAACCCAGATGAACTCGAAGACTAAGCATTTTGCTGAAACGGGTGCGATGCTGTAAAGCATTGCACTGGCTAACTAAAATAACCCTTGATTGATTCAAGGGTTATTTTTTTGGAAAGGCTATTAAATGAGAAGAATCGTTAAAACAGAAATAGCTTAGGCGGTTTTTTCAATACGACAATAATAAAAACCATCCCCGCGTCCTTGTTGCGGCAATAATTGGCGTCCATACAGTTGTGGAATGCCCCAATCTGCATCAATTTTGACTTCTTTGGCATTTTGATGTTCGGCAAAGAATTGCTGAATTTGCTGTTCATTTTCGGCTTTTAAAACCGAGCAGGTAATGTAAAGCAAGGTGCCACCAACTTTGAGTTGCTGCCACATCTGCTGCAAAATCTGTTGCTGTAATGCCACCGTTTGCTGAATATCGCTAGATTGACGCAGCAAACGAATATCTGGATGACGACGCAAGACTCCAATTGCAGAACACGGTGCATCCAATACAATACAGTCCACTGCTTCACTGGCATTCCATGTGGTTGCATCGGCAGCCAAAATTTCTACTTGCGTTTCTTGATTCAGTTGCAGACGTTCTAGGTTTTCGCTGACACGTAATAGACGTTTGGCGTCCTGATCTAAGGCTATCAATTTTTTAGGCTGAAATTTTTCGAGCAGATGCGCTGTTTTACCACCAGGTGCTGCGCAGGCATCGACCACGACTTTGCCATCTAAATTTGGCAAGAGCGTTGCACACAGTTGGGCATGTTCATCCTGTACGGAAAATATGCCTTCATCAAAACCAGGCAAGTCTGGAATGTGCACATTTTGCAGCATCACAATACCAACTTCAGACACGGTGCAAGCTTCTGCAGCAATCTCTTGTTCGTGCAAAATTTCTAAATAGTCATCACGGCTAATTTGGCGTGTATTGACTCTTAAGGTTAGCGGCGCAGTTTGCTTTAACGTTTGCGTCAGTTGTTCTAATTGTTCAGGCCAATCTTTTTTTAGGCGTTTATACAACCAACTTGGCAAACCATGTGCTTGTGCCAAAGCCATTTGAAATTCCGATGTTTCACGTGAAACACGACGCAGAATCGCATTCACCACACCGCTGAGTGCTTGATAGCCCAATTGTTTGGCTGCAGTTACGGTTTCTGAAATTGCGGCATGACTGGCTACACGGGTGCAAAGCACTTGATATAAGCCAACATATAAACAGGTTTCAACGGTTTCATTGTTGAGTGGTTTTACCAACAGCGGCAAAGTAATGCTTTTTAGGGCATACCATTGTCGCAAGGTGCCCAAAACCAGCTCATGAAACAAGGCGCGGTCTCGTTCTGCGACTTTACTTAAATGTGCAGGTAAAACACTCGCCAATGACTGCCCTTGTTGTGCAGCCAATAGCGTACGGATGACTTGGGCACGCAAGTTCAAATGTGAGTTGCCTGATTCAGAATGGCTCATGCGAGAACTTGTCCTGTTTGAAGTTTTTGAGTTTGAATGATTTGCACAGGATTCAGGGGTTTAGCGCCTGGCCATTGCAACGAGCTTAAGCACACTGCTTGTTGATCGCCACAAGCGACGTGTACGCCTTGTTTGTCTAGTTTTAAAATTGTACCCGCAGCTTTGCCTTGTGCAGATTCATCCGATAATGCTGAACCCCAGACGCGCAAGTTTTGAGTGTCATCTAAAGGGATAAACGCCACAGGCCACGGATTAAAGGCACGGATATTACGGTCAATTTCGGCTGCAGTTTGTGACCAGTTAATTTGCGCTTCGGCTTTCGTCAGTTTGTGTGCGTAGACCGTCAAGGCTTCATCTTGCACTTCACGCGCAGCCAAATAGTCTTGCAATTTTTGCTCTGAAGCCAGTACTTCAACAATTGCTTTGGCACCTTGCTGCGCCAGTTTATCATGTAAAGTAGCAGAGGTGTCTGTGGCAGTAATTGGGCATAGGGTTTTATACATCATATCGCCTGTATCTAAGCCTGCAGCCATTTTCATAATGGTAATGCCTGTTTCGGTATCACCTGTGGCAATCGCACGCTGAATCGGCGCTGCACCACGCCAACGTGGCAATAACGAACCGTGAATATTCAAGCAGCCATATTTAGGAGTATCTAAAACCACTTGCGGCAAGATTAAACCATAGGCCGCAACCACCATCACATCGGCATTCAATGCAGCCAATTCTTGTTGGGCCGCCAGACCTTCTTCAGTAGATGATTTAAAATGCAAAGGTTGATAGACAGGAAGATCGTGTTGTAGTGCCAATTGCTTCACCGCAGATGCTGTGAGTTTTTGTCCGCGTCCTGCTTTACGGTCAGGCTGGGTGTAAACCGCGACAATCTCATGGTCGGTGTTCAGGAGTGCTGCCAAAGCGCTTGCAGCAAATTCAGGCGTACCTGCAAAAACGATTTTCAATGGAAATCAACCCATAGTTTTAGATGACGCGGCAATTATAACAAATTGCAGCCCAAAGGTCGGAACAGGTTGTAATAAATCCACCTTGTTGCTGTGCTGCCTAAATTATTATGATAAAAATTAGTAATGCAAAATTTAAAAATTATTCATGAAAGTTTTGTATTGAATTCAGTATGATCAGCAAACTGCTGTGGGTTTTCGTCACTTTTTATCCATCATAAAGTCGGTAAAGCAGCAGCCTTACTACCTCAAGCTGTAGTAAAATACAAAGATTCTTAAACTGTTTTGCAGTGATACAGATCTTGCAAACAGTATTATTTCGCCAGAATGAATTTCAGATTCATTTCAGCACAACCAAGTTGGAACTTTATAATGCCTGACTATCGTTCAAAAACATCGACACACGGAAGAAATATGGCTGGTGCACGCGGCTTATGGCGTGCAACGGGTATGAAAGACGAAGATTTCGGTAAGCCGATTATTGCGGTGGTCAACTCATTTACCCAATTTGTACCTGGCCATGTGCATTTAAAAGACCTCGGTCAAATGGTGGCAGAACAAATTCAGGCAGCAGGTGGTGTTGCCAAAGAATTTAACACCATTGCTGTTGATGACGGGATTGCCATGGGCCATGACGGCATGTTGTATTCATTGCCATCACGTGACTTGATTGCCGACTCGGTAGAATACATGGTCAACGCGCACTGTGCCGATGCTATGGTCTGTATCTCCAACTGTGACAAAATTACCCCAGGGATGCTGATGGCTGCCATGCGCCTAAACATTCCAGTGGTGTTTGTATCTGGCGGCCCAATGGAAGCAGGTAAAGTCAAAATTCGTGGTAATGAACATGCGATTGACTTGATTGATGCAATGATTGTGGCGGCAGATGACAACTATACCGACGAAGAAGTCGCTGAATACGAGCGCTCAGCATGCCCAACTTGTGGTTCATGCTCAGGGATGTTCACTGCCAACTCAATGAACTGCTTAACAGAAGCCTTAGGTTTATCTCTACCTGGCAACGGCTCAATTCTAGCAACTCACGCCAACCGTAAAAAACTGTTTGATAAAGCAGGTCAGTTGATTGTGGAATTGGCCAAACGCCATTATGAACAAGACGACTACAGCGTATTGCCACGTTCAATGGTTACTAAGGCATCGTATGAAAATGCCATGACACTAGACATTGCCATGGGCGGTTCAACCAACACCGTATTGCACTTATTGGCAGCTGCCAATGAAGCAGGTGTTGATTTCACCATGGATGATATTGACCGTTTATCACGCAAAGTACCTGTTTTGTGTAAAGTTGCACCTGCAAAACAAGACGTTCACATGGAGGATGTACACCGTGCAGGCGGCATCATGTCTATTTTAGGTGAGCTAGACCGTGCGGGCTTATTAGATACTTCAGTGGGCACAGTTCACGAAGCAACATTAAAAGATGCTTTAGACAAATGGGACATTATCCGTACTGAAAATGAAGAAGTGTATAGCTTCTACCGTTCTGCACCGGGCGGCGTACCAACTCAAACTGCGTTCTCACAAGACCGTTACTATTCACGTTTAGATGGTGACCGTGATAGTGGTGTAATCCGTAATGCAGAAAATGCGTTCTCTAAAGATGGTGGTTTGGCGGTACTTTACGGCAACATCGCTTTAGATGGCTGTATTGTGAAAACTGCAGGGGTAGATGATTCCATTCTAAAATTCAACGGTACGGCACGTGTTTTTGAAAGTCAGGATGCTGCAGTGGATGCGATCTTGGGCGGTAAAATTACAGCGGGTGATGTGGTGGTAATTCGCTACGAAGGCCCACGTGGTGGCCCAGGTATGCAAGAAATGTTGTATCCGACCAGCTATTTGAAATCTAAAGGTTTGGGCAAAGAATGTGCCTTACTGACTGATGGTCGTTTCTCTGGCGGTTCTTCAGGTCTTTCAATTGGTCACGTTTCTCCAGAAGCGGCTGAAGGTGGCGCAATTGGTTTGGTTGAAGATGGTGACCGTATCGAAATTGATATTCCAAACCGCAGCATTCATTTGGCAGTCGATGATGCAACCATGGCGGCACGTCGTGAAGCACAGGAAGCCAAAGGCTGGCATCCTGTAGAAGAGCGTCCACGTAAAATTTCAAAAGCCTTGAAAGCTTATGCGATGCACACTACCAGTGCGGCAAAAGGTGCGGTACGCGAAATCTAAGCACCCACTAGCGCATAAATATTAAATAAAAGAGCACTCCAAATATTGGGGTGCTTTTTTTCATGTGCATACTTGTGCCGGATGAAGCATCCAAATCACACGTGGTTTTTCTTGGGCATTTGGTTTTATATCGTGCCTGCTTTCTATACAATGAAATACAGAATAAATTAGATCCGTATGACTTGACAGATCTTGCAAGGAATCCGCTATGAGCAAACAGAATATTCGCGAACATTCAGCCGAAGTTTATGAAGGCATTGAAAATGCACCTGCACGTTCCATGATGCGCGCGGTCGGTTTTAAGGATGAAGATTTTAGCCGTCCATTCATTGGTATTGCATCGACTTGGGCCAATGTCACACCGTGTAATATGCACATTGACGGCTTGGCACGAGAAGCAGAAACAGGCGTGAATCAGGCGGGTGGTAAAGGTATTATTTTCAATACCATCACCATTTCAGACGGTATTTCTAACGGCACTGAAGGCATGAAATATTCACTGGTTTCACGTGAAATCATTGCCGACTCAATTGAAGCTGTGGTGGGGTGTCAGGCTTATGATGGTGTAATTGCCATTGGTGGCTGTGACAAAAACATGCCAGGCTGCATTATGGGACTGGCACGTTTAAACCGTCCAGGCTTGTTTGTGTATGGCGGCACTATCAAACCAGGTGCAGGACATACCGATATTATTTCGGTATTTGAAGCTGTGGGGCAGCATGCCAAAGGTGAAATTAACGAAATTCAGGTCAAGCAAATTGAAGAAGTGGCTTTGCCCGGTGCAGGCTCTTGTGGTGGGATGTACACCGCCAACTCAATGGCATCGGCCATCGAAGCCTTGGGCATGAGTTTGCCGGGTTCTTCGGCACAGGAAGCAGTATCTCAAGACAAATTGCAGGATTGCCAACGTGCAGGCGAAGCCGTTATGAATCTGTTGCGTTTGGACATTAAACCGCGTGACATTATGACCAAGTCTGCTTTTGAAAATGCCATTAAAGTGCTGATTGCTTTGGGTGGTTCAACCAATGGCGTACTGCATTTAATTGCTATGGCCCACTCAGCAGGGGTTGAACTCACGCTAGATGACTTTGTACGAATTGGTCAGGAAACACCTGTGGTGGCAGATGTACGCCCATCGGGTAAATATTTAATGTCTGAGCTGATTGCGATTGGCGGAATTCAACCGCTAATGAAACGTATGCTCGATGCAGGAATGTTAGATGGCTCGTGCTTAACCGTTACTGGTAAAACTTTGGCAGAAAACTTGGCCGATGTTGCTGACTACCCAGCCGATCAGCAGATTATTTTACCGTTTGATGCCCCAATTAAAAAAGATTCGCATTTGGTGGTGTTAAAAGGCAATTTATCGCCAACAGGGGCGGTGGCCAAAATTACAGGCAAAGAAGGTTTGTATTTTGAAGGCCCTGCACGTGTTTTTGAAGGCGAAATTGGTGCAATGCGCGGTATTTTGGATGGTGAAGTCCAAGAAGGCGAAGTGGTGGTGATTCGTGGTGAAGGCCCTAAAGGTGGCCCTGGTATGCCTGAAATGCTAAAACCAACTTCTGCCATTATTGGTAAAGGCTTAGGAAACTCAGTGGCTTTAATTACCGATGGGCGATTCTCAGGCGGCAGTCATGGTTTTGTGATTGGACATGTCACCCCAGAAGCCTATGAAGGTGGGCCAATTGGTCTGGTTAAAAATGGCGATAAAATTTCGATTAATGCCGAAACCCGTGAAATGACTTGGCATGTGTCGGAAGAAGAAATGGCCGCACGTAAAGCTGCATGGGTCAAACCAAAATCAAACTACACCCATGGTGCTTTGGCAAAATTTGCCAAACTGGCATCGGGGGCAGAGAAGGGTGCGGTTACCGATCTGAATTTAGAGGTCTAATTGATCAATTAGATGTGAATTGATATAAATCCTTGTGTAGTATTTAGGGACTAGCGCCATGGTTGTTTTTGTCCATAGACCCTAGACCACAAGGATTTTAATTGTAGAGGTTGATCTCATGTCACTGTTGCGCCGTTGGTTCGATCCGATTCGATCGAGTTGGTTTTATCAAAAACCTTCTCGGCAAGCGGTGTTGCCCACGGAACACGGACTGAGTGTGCATCTGCGTTTAGACGATGTTTACAGCTATTTGGCAGTGCAGCAACTGCCGCAGTTAGAAGACATTTTGGCAGAGGAATTAAAACCTTTAAAGGTGGTAATTTCCAGCCAAAGTGGTGATGCTCCCAATCAAATGTCGGCAGTGGAATGGCAAAACTATTGCATCAATGATGCACAGATTTTGGCCAAGCAACATCGTTTTAGTTTTCACGATACACCCGAACCACCGACTGCAGAAGCCTTGATGCAGGCCGAAGCCATTTTGCGGCATACCCCGCTACGTGGGCAGGACTTTTTGTATTTACTTGAAGATGTGTTCCACATGCTGTGGCAAAAACAGTCGGGTAAATTACGCACCTTATATGCCATGGCCAGCCGTCATCATCAGGTACAGGATTTTTCCGAACGGGTATTTGATGATGCACCTGTATTAGCCAGTTATTTTGAATTTGGCGGACGTAAATACCATGCGGTCGATGATTTATTGCGCTTAACTCGCCGTTTAAAACAACAAAAACTACTCACTGATAATCCTATTTTTTTGATTAATCACATTGAATGGCGTGAACATTTAATTAGTGATGCCGCAGAACTGAACGAAATTCAGGCGCTAGACCCAGAGCTGGATTTATATATTGCCTTGGAAGACCCGATTTCTTGGTTATTGCTGGCTTATATTAAGGAAGAATTGGCGGCCTATTATAATATTCATTTAAATGTGTATCCATTGTCCTATCATGGGCGTGACTGCTTTGACTGGGGACTAGCCACCCGATTGTCTAAACGTACCGATGTTGCGTTTACGCCGTTTTGCCGCCCGACTGAGCAGGCGACTTATCAAATGGCACAACTGTATTACAGTGCGCCTGAAGAACAGCGTGTCGATGCCATATATCGTATTTTGCAGGCGGTATGGACGAGGGGACAGGATTTATCCTTTAAAGCGCATTTTGAGCGTATGCAGCGTGAACTGGAGTTAGATCAACTGACCACAGCGGATGTGACTGAGTTGCTCAAAGAAAATGACATGTTGTGCGAGATGAAATCTCAGCCCGATTTTCCTGTGCTGGAATTGCGCATTGATGGGCAAAGTTATGTATTTAACAGCTTATATCGGGTGTGGATGATTGAAAGTATTTTCAGTAATGTGTTAGAAGAAAAGTATAAGAGTGAAATTGAAAACGAAACTGAAAGTGTAGCCCCAGCCCATGAACAATGAAAAAGTAAACTCATTACAACAAGCACGTGACAAGATTGATCAGATAGATGTGGCTTTAATTGAACTGATTGCATCACGTCAGTTTTATGTCGATCAAGCCATGCGCCATAAACAGACGGTGGAAGATGTGCAATCACCACAGCGAGTGAAAGAAGTCATTGAAAAAGTGCGTACTCTTGCGCTGCAACATGATGTTGATCCTGATATGGTTGAGCGTTTGTACCACGATATGATTCAGCACTTTATTCAACGTGAACTGAAAGAATTCCGCCCTTAAAAAGTTTTTAATGAGTTTGGCGTGATACTTCAAACTCAGCCAATCCTTTCCTTTACGCTGCAAAATTGCGGTGTCTGTATTTATTTTTAGCCTCGAAACAGTATTTTTAAAAATAATATGTTTATTTTTTCTATAGACAGCTTTTAGCGCAAAGCCTTGCCTGTCTTGGCTTTGCTGTTGCTTTTGAAAGCTATGGTAAAAAAAAGATTATGATTTTATTACATTTTTTAACATTGTAAGTTTGCATTATTCTGAAAAGTATATATATTGTATATACATCTTTTGCAAAGCAGTCTTTATTTTGGAGAGATCAGCAATGAACGAGCAAATCAAAAAAATAAAGACAGGCAAGAAAGATGGACAACTTTTAATTCGTATTAATAGTACTGAACGTGATGAATTTATTCGTTTATGTGAAGAACTTGATACTAGTGCTGCTCGTGAATTAAGAAAATTTATTCGTAGTTTTGTGAAACAACACAATGGCAACGAATAGCCTTACTAAGGAGTAATACCATGGCTAAGCAAGTTAAATCTTTGAAGCAACAAATCAAAGCACGTTTGAAAAAGATTTCAAAACATAAAGGCAAATTGAAGCAACTTAAGCAAGAGCTTAAAAAACAGAAATAAGCCAAGTAAAAGCATTATCTCTTAAAAACGGTTCATTCTAGACAGACCGTTTGAGGTAAAAAAAGACCGAACAATCACTGTTGTTCGGTCTTTTTGCATTGTTTCGGCATCTGCTTAGGTTCAAGCAGATGACCGCAAGTTCTGATTAAGAGGGATCACGCAAACTAAAGAACCAGTTCAGGAACAAGGCTGCAAAAGTTGCTGTCCCAATCCCGCCCAAGTTAAAGCTGCCCAATTGCAACGCAAAGTCACCCGTTCCTAAAATAATGGTCACGGCAGCCACCATCAGATTTTTGTTTTTAGAAAAATCGACTTTGTTTTCAATCCAGATTTTCGCGCCAGCAATGGTAATCAAACCAAATACCACAATCGAAGCGCCCGTTAAAATGGCGGTAGGAATGGTATGGATGATTGCCCCAAATTTTGGTGAAAGCCCCAGGAAAATTGCAAAGACCCCCGCCACCACAAAAATAATCGTGGAATACACGCGGGTAACAGCCATCACCCCAATGTTTTCACCATAGGTAGTCATACCCGGTGCACCGACACCACCTGCAAGGGTTGTGGCAACACCATCGGCTACAAAGGCTTTACCAATGTGTGGATCGAGGTTTTCACCAGTCATGGCACCTACTGCTTTAATGTGTCCCAAGTTCTCTGCCACCAAAATGAAGGCAATTGGGGCAATAATCAGCATGGCATTCACATCAAATACAGGCGCATGAAAGTCTGGTACGCCAAACCAAGCGGCTTGCTGAATCGGTGCGAAGTTAATTGGCGTACCCCAACCCATGACATTGGTGACTACAAAATAGATCAGATACGATATGAGCAAGCCAATCAGGAGCAAGAGGCGTTGCAGTAAACCTTTGGTAAATACGGCAATCATGCCCATACATAGCACAGTCACCAAGGCCATCCACATATTAAATGGATTGCCTGCAACCGCTTTGACTGTAACTGGGGCAAGGTTTAAACCAATGATCATTACCACGGCACCTGTCACCACAGGTGGCATCAATTTTTCAATCCAACGGGTGCCTGTAGCCATGACCAAAAAGCCAATCAGGGCATATAAAATACCGCAGGCAATAATCCCGCCTGCCGCGACCCCTATATTGGCATTTAAACCACCTGCTGCACCTGCATAGCCTGTGGCAGCAATCACTACCCCAATAAAGGCAAAGCTCGAACCTAAATAACTTGGCACGCGCCCACCTGTCATGAAAAAAAACAGAATGGTACAAATCCCTGACATTAAAATGGCAAGGTTCGGATCAAAGCCCATTAAGAAAGGTGCAAGTACCGTAGCACCAAACATGGCAAACGCGTGTTGTATCCCCAATACAACGGTTTGTGCAGGCGGTAGATACTCATTGGTCCCTACAGGACGTGCATCAATGCTGCCTTCATAAGGGCGCCATTTGGGAAACCAATTGGACATAAAGTGAGCACTCAAAAGCTAAATTGAGCACATCATACTCTTGTATTGCATAAATTTTTTAAAAATTTTGCGAGGAAACTGACCGGCTGCTTATTTTTAGGATTAAATTTTACTATGTGTTAAAAATTGCATTTAATATAAATAAGTAATTTTATTTATAAATTTAAAGAATGTATTGCTGCATTAGTGGGATGAAAACAGACTAAGAATAAATTTAATTGCACATAATTTAGGCTGGTTTTTTTGCCTCGTAACGCATGTCTTAGTCCATGTCTGCTTTCACGTTATTATGTCCACTGTGTTTGGCTTTATAAAGCATGAGCCTAAGTCATTTCTAAGAGAGAGCAGTAGCCACAAGCAGAGTACAGACTCTGCTTGTTGTGCTATTCGTAGAGGCTTAACCTGTATTGCGTAAGCCTGCTGCAATCCCTGCAATGCTTACCATGAGGGCATGATCGACAGGGGTATGTTCGGCATTCTGTTCTGCCAAATATAAACGACGACGTTTCATCAACTCTGCCTGTAGCAAATGCAGTGGCAATAAATACGGTTTACGCACCCGCATCGATTGATCTAGCACATCATTGCTGCTGAGCAATTGTGATTCGCCTTTGAGGGTCAATAAGGTGGTCACGGCATCACGCAGGCGTTGACGCAGTTGCTCACCGAGTTCTTTCAGGTCTTCGTCATCGGTCAGGTGTGACTCATAATACAATGCAATATTGCTGTCGGCTTTAGACAACACCATTTCCAACATATCAATTAAAGTCTGGAAATAAGGCCAATCGCTGAGCATTTCATCTAAAGTAGCTTTTTGTCCCTGATCAATTGTTTGATTAATTGCCGCGCCTGTCCCTAACCAAGCAGGTAGCATCAGCCGGATTTGCGTCCATGCAAACACCCACGGAATGGCACGTAGGGATTCAATTCCGCCGCTGACTTTACGTTTTGCGGGACGTGAACCGAGCGGCAACATCTGCAATTCTAGCTCTGGCGTAACGGTGCGTAAATATTTCACAAAATGGGGATTTTCACGCACAGTTTGACGGTAGACCTGTACCGAAAGTTCGGTCATGTTATGCATGAGCTCGCGCCATTCTGCCTTCGGCACAGGTGGTGGCATCAGCGTCGCTTCTAAGGTGGCAGCGGTATAGACTTCCAGATTTTGTAAGGCAACCCCTTCAAGTCCAAATTTAAAACGAATCATTTCGCCTTGTTCGGTCACGCGAATTGCACCTGAAATAGACCCTGGTGGCTGTGAGAACAGTGCTTGTTGAGTCGGTGCACCGCCACGGCTGATGGAACCACCACGACCATGAAATAAGGTTAGCTGCACAGCATGTTGCTGTGCTACCGCAGTCAGTTCTTCCTGAGCGCGGTATTGTGCCCAGTTAGCCGACATGAACCCTGCATCTTTGGCGGAGTCTGAGTAGCCAATCATGACCTCATGTTTACCCTGAATATGCTGTTTGTACCAATGCATATTAAATAGGGTATTCATGGTCTGGGCAGCCCCATCCAAGTCTTTCAGGGTTTCAAACAGCGGCACCACACGTAAAGGATGCTGAATGCCTGCTTCTTTTTGCAGTAATAACACCGCCAACACATCACTTGGATATTCCGCCATGGAAATAATATAAGCGCCCAAGCTTTCCTGCGGCTGTGCAGCCAAAGTGCGCATGGTGGCAAACACTTCTTGCACATCGGGATGTTGAATCAGGCTTTTTGCAGGTTCCTGCATGAATTTTGGCAATAATGGACGTTTGCTTTGCAGTTCTTGAAGTAAGAAGTTCTGACGCGCTTGTTCAGTCCATGTTTCAAAATTGCCTAAACCTAAATATTCGGTAATGGCAGAAATGGCTTGGCGATGACGTCCTGACTCTTGGCGAATATCCAGTTTTAGTAATTCAATACCAAAACAATTCACACGGTGTATTAAATCTAGCAATTTGCCGTTCGCAATGTCTGACAATTGACAAGCCGTCAGCGAGCGATAACACAGTAATAAAGGCTGTAACAACTCGTCTTTGTTTTTTATCACCAAGCTGTCATCAGCATCTTTGCCTTGTAATTTTGCTGCTAACCAGTCGCGGGTGGCTTTTAGGCGTTCACGGGTGTCGCGTAAATATTCACGGTACGGCTCTGCATGGGAATGTCCTAAAGCATCTAGCAATTCTGGGCTACATTGCTGAATGGAAAGTTCCCAACGCAGGTTTTCAATATCACGTAAATACAGTTCTGCTGCTTTCCAACGCGATAGCCACAATACTTCTTGGGTGACTTTATGGGTGACATTGGGGTTGCCATCGCGGTCACCGCCCATCCAAGAGGCGAAACGCACAGGCGCAACGTTCAGCGGCAGGCTTTGTCCACAGTGTTCCTGCACAATGCTGTCTAATTCACGTATGAATTTAGGCACTGCATTCCACAGGGTTTGTTCGATGGTGGTAAAGCCCCATTTGGCTTCATCGACGGGAGTTGGGCGATGTTGGCGAATTTCATCGGTTTGCCAAGCTGAGCTGATGAGCTGTTTTAAATCTGCCAAAACTGCCTGACGTTCACGTGGCGTCAGTTTTTGTTGATCCATTTTAGACAGGCAGTCATTAATATCGTCATATTTTTGAATTAGGGTACGACGGCTGACTTCAGTCGGATGCGCAGTTAAAACCAATTCAATTTTCAGTTCGCAGACTTGTTGAAAGAGTGTTTCTGCAGAAATTTGGTTGTCTTTAAACTTGATAAATAAGTGATCTAGCGGGTTTGGAGAAACGCCATTTTCATCAAATTCGCTTTGGCGACGGCTCCGCACCACATGATATTGCTCGGCAATGTTGGCAAAATTCAAAAAGTGGGTAAAGGCACGGGTGAGCGGTAAGATTTCATCATCTTCCAGACTTAAAAACAGTTGTTCGAGTTGTTTTTCAGCTTCGGCTTGTCCATCGCGCGCGCCTTTAGATAAGGCACGAATTTGTTCGACCTGATTAAACAAATCTTGTCCTGCGTGTAACTTGAGGGTTTCACCCAATAAGTTGCCAAGTAAGCGTACGTCATCGCGTAGAGGAGCATCAATTTGTTGAATCATTCGTTGTTCTCCATGTTCTGTGTTTTTCTACTCTGTTAAGACTATACCCCGATTTAGCTACAATCCAAGCGGGCTATCTACAAAAGTTGCATGGATTTTGTGCATCTGAAGTTATAGTGCCAAACGGCAGTATTTAGGAGAGAAATACAGGGCGGAGATGTGAGTCAGTTGATCATTCGTATATGTGTAAGGTGAGAGTTAGATCTCACATGGTGAGGCTGCGAAATTAGCTTGTTCAGCCATAACGCAGCATAAAAATACCAATTGCATCTTCAATAATCTTTTGAGATTGTGCAGCATCGGGCACGGCACGTACACCAAGCAAAACTTCATGGTGACGTAAACCATGCAGTAAGGAAACGATCAACTCAGTTTGCGTTTTTGGTTCATCGGCCTGAATAAACTGCAATGCAACGGCTTGGCGGAAGAAGTTTTCCCACATCGCGCGAAGTTTGGCATGTGAGGCATTGTAAAACTGTAATGCCAACGGATTTTGCTCAGAGGCGAGTTCCATCAATAAGTGTTCTAGCTTAATTGCCTCAGGCATATTCACCAAAGTTAAGGACAGTTCACAGGCTTGGTATAAAGCCTGCCGAAAATCGCTATTTGCGCTTAAGTGCAAGGGCTGTGCTTTGAGCAGACTTTCACAGGTTTCTTCAATGGCACAGGAAAATAGCGTGGCTTTGTCTTGAAAGTGGTTATACACCGTTAATTTGGTCACGCCTGCTTCACGTGCAATCTGATTCATACTAGAACCATGAAAGCCCAACTTTAAAAACAAATGTTTTGCCGACATTAAAATGCGTTGGCGTTTTTCTAAATCTTTTGGTCGTCCGACATGAATCTGCACACGCTCATCCTAATTTGCATCAGTACAACTGGAAAATGACGCTTCAGTTTTAATTAATGTACCCAGTGGTATATTAATTAAAAAATAATCAATTTAATATAGGGGTTTGCACGCACTTCATAAATGGCTTGCGCTGTAGGCTAAAACTGAGCAGATCAGGCATGAAACGCAGGGAATAGCGAGACTATTACCAAGTTTCATAACGCAATCTGAGAAAGTTTTAGCCACAGTCCTTTGGAACAAGCATATTTTTTACTGCTATTACGTTATGAGTCAGTTACTTAGAATGACTAAGTTTCCTGCCTCATGCCTTATATCAGCTAAAAATATGCGCTGTCGCAAACATAGACGAAGTGTCAGCAAACCCTACCGTATTCTGCCCTAAAAAAAACGTTTAAATAAGAGCAAACCTGATGAACACGACTCAGAATCTCATTGCCAGCCTGATGCTGCTGTGCTGTATCACCCTAATTGGATGCAGCAAGCAAAAAACCGAGGTTGAACAGGAAGTCCCTTTGGTGATGGTGACCCAGCCTAGCAGTTTACATCTTGAGCAAAAAAGCTATGCAGGCGAGGTGCAAGCTCGTCAGCAAACGGCTTTGGCATTTCGGGTTGCAGGGCAAGTTACACAGCGTTTTGCCGATGTGGGAGATCACGTCAAAGTTGGGCAAGTCTTAGCAAAACTGGATGTGCAAGATGCAGCATTGCAGCTCAATGCCGCGCGTGCGCAACTGGAAAGTGCGCAATCTGCTGCAAAAATTGCTAGCGATGAGTTACAGCGTTTTCAGCAATTATTACCCATGAATGCCGTCAGTCGCTCGCAATATGATGCAGTCAAAAACCAATATCAACATGCTATGGCACAGTTGAAACAGGCACAGTCCAATTATGCAGTCAGCAGTAATCAAACCGACTATAACCAGTTACGTGCCACAAAAAATGGTGTGATTACTGAACGCAATATTGAAGTTGGGCAGGTTTTAGCGGCAGGGCAGGTCGCTTATCAATTGGCGATTGATGGGGAGCGTGAAGTCGTGATTGGCGTGCCTGAACAAGCGGTGGGTGAAATTCGAGTCGGGCAAGAGGCAACGGTAAGTTTATGGTCACAACCCGATACCCGTTTTGCAGGTACGGTTCGAGAAATTTCCCCTGCGGCAGATCAGTCGCGTACTTTTAAAGTCAAAGTGGCTTTACGTGAAGGCAATGCACAGATTCAATTGGGGCAAAGTGCGCGGGTATTTCTGACTCGCCAAGCCAATCAGGGTTTATATGTGCCTTTATCTAGCGTATCGGCAACAGGGCAACAGGCTTTTGTTTTGGTTTTGCAGCCGGATTCAACCGTTCGCCAAATTCCCGTTACCTTGGGCGCTTATGGACGGGACAGCGTGCCTGTACTCAGGGGCTTGCAGCCGCAAGATTATGTGGTGATGGGTGGGGTACATTTACTGCGTGATCGACAAAAAATCCGCCCAATTAACCGTGACAATCAAGCTGTACAGGCGGTCAATCCAACCGCTCAGGCAGCTCCTGCTGCTACACAGACGGAGCGTTAAAATATGAATTTTAACTTATCCGAATGGGCGTTAAAAAATAAGGGTTTAGTGGTCTACTTGATGCTGTTGTTGGGCATTGTCGGGATTTTTTCCTACTCTAAACTGGCACAAAGTGAAGATCCGCCGTTTACCTTTAAAGTGATGGTGATTCAAACCTATTGGCCAGGAGCGAGTGCCAAAGAGGTATCCTTACAAGTCACTGACCGTATTGAAAAAGAATTGATGAGCACGGGCGATTATGAACGCATCATGGCCTATTCGCGTCCGGGCGAGTCCATGGTGACTTTTATTGCCAAAGATTCCATGCGTTCCAGCCAAATTCCAGATGTCTGGTATAAGGTGCGTAAAAAGGTCAATGACATTCGCCATGAATTGCCACAAGGGGTACAAGGCCCATTTTTTAATGATGAATTTGGCGACACTTTTGGTAATATTTATGTGCTGACAGGCGCAGACTATGATTACGCTACCCTCAAAGAATATGCCGACCGTTTGCAACTACAATTGCAGCGGGTCAAAGATGTGGCCAAAGTCAATTTGGTCGGTTTGCAAGACCAAAAAATCTGGATTGAGTTGTCTAATACCAAAGCCGCACAACTCGGCATTCCTGTTAGCGCGATTCAGCAAGCCTTACAACAACAAAACAGCATGGCAAGCGCAGGTTTTTTTGAAACCAATTCAGACCGTATTCAGGTACGTGTGAGTGGTGCATTGAACAGTGTTGATGAGCTGAAACAAATGCCACTGTTGGTGAATGGCACCACCATTCAACTGGGCGATGTTGCCGAGGTCTATCGTGGGTTTAGCGAACCTGCCCAACCACGTATGCGCTTTATGGGCGAAAACGGCATTGGCATTGCGGTGTCGATGCGTAAAGGCGGAGACATTTTGGCTTTGGGTAAAAATCTGGAAACAGAATTTGCCCGTTTGCAAAAAACTTTGCCTATAGGCATGCAACTGCAAAAAGTGTCTGATCAACCTGTAGCGGTAAAACACAGCGTCAATGAATTTATGAAAGTCTTGGCTGAGGCGGTGATTATCGTGCTTTTGGTCAGCTTCTTTTCATTGGGTTTTCGTACTGGCTTGGTGGTGGCATTTTCCATTCCACTGGTCTTGGCGATGACTTTTGCAGGTATGCATTTGTTTGATGTCGGGCTGCACAAAATTTCACTCGGTGCGCTTATTCTAGCGCTCGGATTATTGGTGGATGACGCGATTATCGCCATTGAAATGATGGCAATTAAGATGGAGCAAGGCTATAGCCGCTTGCAAGCGGCAGGTCATGCGTGGCGAACGACTGCTTTTCCTATGCTGACTGGGACATTGATTACCGCAGCAGGTTTTTTACCCATTGCCACAGCAGCCTCAAGTACAGGGGAATATACCCGTTCCATCTTCCAAGTGGTCACCATAGCTTTGGTGGTGTCCTGGTTTGCTGCCGTGCTATTCGTGCCTTATCTAGGCGATAAATTATTGCCAGATTTTCAGCGTCATGCACAGCGAGCGCCGTGGTATCAACGTCTTTGGGCGCGTTTAGGTAAACAAGCTGAGCCGCAGCCTGTGCTACAGCCAACAGGTGAATTACACGACCCTTATCAAACCCGCTTTTATCAAGTGTTTCGAAGTTGGGTCAATACCTGTGTGCGCTATCGTAAAACTGTCATTGCAGCGACCGTAGCCATTTTTGTCCTGTCGATTGCCATGTTTAAATTGGTACCGCAGCAATTCTTTCCGCCTTCCAATCGGGCAGAAATTTTAGTCGATTTAAAACTCGAAGAGGGTGCATCCTTAACAGCCACAGAAGCAGCCGTTAAAAAAGTTGAAAAGTTCTTGGCGCAACAACAAGGCATCGACAATTATGTAGCCTATGTTGGCACAGGCTCACCGCGTTTCTATTTACCCTTAGATCAGCAATTGCCGCAAGCCAGTTTTGCCCAATTTGTGGTGTTGGCATCGTCCTTAGAAGACCGCAATGAAATTCGTCGTAATTTATCAGAGCAAATTCGCTTGTTATTGCCAGAGGTGCGTACTCGCGTGTCATTATTGGAAAATGGCCCACCAGTGGGTTATCCATTGCAATTCCGCGTGTCAGGAGAAGACTTGGCACAAGTGCGACAATGGGCACAGCAAGTCGCAGCCACCATCAGTGCCAATCCAAACAGTACCAATGTGCATTTAGATTGGGGTGAGCCGAGCAAAGTCATTCAATTGCAGATTGATCAAGACCGTGCCCGTCAAATGGGGGTGTCGAGTCTGGATTTAGCTAACTTCCTTAATAGCTCTATCAGTGGCGCGGCTATTAACCAGTATCGTGAAAAACGTGAACTGATTGAAATCCGTTTACGTGGTGATCAAACCGAGCGCCTAGATGTCGCATCTTTAAGCAGTTTGGCTATACCGACTTCACGTGGAACATCGGTGCCGTTGGCGCAAATTGCACACATTGAATACCGTTTTGAAGAAGGCTTAATTTGGCATCGTAACCGCTTGCCGACCATTACCGTACGTGGTGATATTCGTAGCAATTTGCAACCTGCAACGGTGGTGGCAGAACTGTCTGAACCGATGGCGGCCCTGCGTGAAAAGTTGCCAAGTGGCTATTTAATTGAAGTGGGTGGCACGGTTGAAGAATCGGCACGTGGGCAAAAGTCAGTCAATGCAGGCATGCCATTTTTCCTTGCCGTGGTGATGACTTTGTTGATGATTCAGCTGCGTAGCATGTCCCGTGCATTCATCGTGTTTTTAACTGCACCGCTCGGCATTATTGGCGTGGTATTGTTCCTGTTGCTGTTTAACAAACCCTTTGGTTTTGTGGCGATGCTTGGCACGATTGCCTTATCGGGCATGATTATGCGCAATTCCCTGATTTTAATTGATCAGATTGAGCAGGATATTCGAGCAGGAGAGTTACAGTGGGATGCGATTATTAACGCCACGGTACGCCGTTGTCGTCCAATTGTACTGACCGCTTTGGCGGCAGTATTGGCCATGATTCCACTTTCTCGCAGTATTTTCTTTGGCCCGATGGCTGTGGCAATTATGGGTGGATTAATTGTCGCGACCTTATTAACTCTGTTCTTTTTACCTGCGTTATACGCCCAGTGGTTTAAAGTGAAAAAAAATCCACATAATCTGTAAAAGTGACATAATAACGGGTGCGAAACTTGGAAAATTTCAATATAGTAGCACCTTATATTTTTCAGCCTTTGCATACGTCACAGCATGCGCCAGATTAAAAAATAAAGCATGGCACAGATGGGGTTAAATCACATTATGAAGCAAGATAACTTGGTAAAGTTTCGCCGGTCTGTCGCGATCTCTTACGTGTTTATGTTTTTTGCTTTATTTACTGTGGTGAGTGGTGCATTGGCGTATTGGTATGCCCGTAAAGTGATTGTGGTCGATAGCACTGAAGTCTGGTTACAGGCACAGGCTTTATGGATCATGCGTAATGTGGTGATTTACAGTGTATTGGCATTGTTTGCTGCATTGTGGTTTATTCCATTGGCCTTTTTTCCTTGGGATGCCTTTTTATGGGTCAAAGCCTGCACCGTAGCAGGTGTGGTCTTTGCCGTGATTGCCTTCTTATTTTTAATCAATGCTTGGATTAAAGGGCTATCCAAATTTTTGAAAAATAAAGCCGTATTCTAAGGACTTTTCGCGTTTATTCAGCAGGCAGCTAAAATTTTTAACAGCTTTCCCTTGTAAAACTCAGTTTGACCCCAATTTCAGACTTCAGTTAAGTTTTAAATAGAATTCCGTGAGGAGCATCGCCAGACATGGCTAAACGTGATTATTATGAGGTTTTGGGCGTCTCTAAAACCGCTAGTGATGATGAAATTAAAAAAGCCTACCGTAAGTTGGCGATGAAATATCATCCAGACCGTAACCCGGACAATCCTGAAGCTGAAGAGAAGTTTAAAGAAGCTTCAGAAGCGTATGAAGTTCTGTCAGACAGCGAAAAACGCAGCATGTACGACCGTATGGGCCATCAAGCCTTTGAAGGTGGTATGGGCGGTGGTGCTGGCGGCTTCGGTGGTTTCAGTGCGGAAGATATTTTCAGCCAGTTTGGAGATATTTTCGGTGGAGCCTTTGGTGGGGGGGGGCGTGGCCAGCAACGTCAACGCCGTGGTTCAGACTTACGCTATGTGATGGAATTGACGCTTGAAGAAGCAGTCAAAGGCGTTAAGAAAACCATCACCTTTACAGCACCTGCGCCATGTGAAGCTTGTGATGGTAAAGGCTCGGAAAATCCAAATGATGTTGAAACCTGTCCAACCTGTCATGGTGCGGGTCAAGTACGCATGCAACAAGGGTTCTTCTCGGTACAGCAAACCTGTAGTACCTGTCGTGGTCAGGGCAAAATCATCAAGAATCCATGTAAAAAATGTCATGGTTCGGGGGTGTCAGACCGTCAACAAACTCTTGAAGTGACCATTCCTGCAGGGGTGGACAATGGCGACCGCGTACGCTTAACAGGTAAAGGTGAAGCGATTCGTGATGGTCAATCGGGAGATTTATACGTAGAAGTGGTGGTGCGTGAGCACGAAATCTTCCAGCGTGATGGTGCTGATCTGTATATGGATGTGCCTGTTAGCATTGCCGATGCTGCTTTAGGTAAGGAAATTGAAATTCCGACTCTAGATGGTCGCGTGAGCCTGAAAGTACCTGAGGGAACACAAACGGGTAAATTGTTCCGTTTGCGTGGTAAAGGGGTAAAACCTGTGCGTACCAGTATGCAGGGCGATTTACTCTGCCGTATTGTGGTGGAAACACCTGTGAATTTAACGGCACGTCAGCGTGAATTGTTAAAAGAGTTGCAGACGACGATGGAAGGTGAGGGCAGTCAGTCATCACCAAAGAAGAAGTCTTTCTTTGATCGTTTGTTTGATTAAGGAAACCTAGGTTAGGTATGTCAAAGCACGACCTCATCTAAACTCAAAAATAAAGGCGATCTTGAAGATCGCCTTTGTTGTATCTGCTGTACTCTTATTCGACTTCAGGTACATCAATCTCTAAAACATCCACCATTTCAGTCGTTGCTGTTTCAACGGTAGTTTGTGGTTGAACGGTTGCAACAACCCCATGTTCTGCTGCTGTTTCTTCTAGTTCAGGTGCATCGACTTCAACAGCAAGAGGTTCTTGTAGCGTCACGCTAATACGGACTTTAGACAGGCTTTCAAGCGTATCACCTTCTTGAAGTGCAGGCTCTGCAAATACGGATGCTGTGCTCATGCCCAACAATAATGCCAATACAATTTTCTTCGAATGCATGTAAATCCCCTTTAATTTTTGCAGTTGTTATCATTCGTGCAGGCTAGTCTGCGCATACAAGTTTGCAAATTTGTGAAATAAAATAAAAAATGAGTATTTTCAGATAAATTTTTAGCATCGCTTCGTTAAAAGTTTACCTGAGGTATGTAAAGTGACCATCAGCAGCCCAGTCAAAGTCGCTTTCCGATAAAAATAAACCCAGAAACTTGGCAGACAAACTTAGTCTAGGCAGCGAGTTTTGCTATAGTAAGCACAATTTAGAATCTATTTTAGGAATATGCTATGTCAGCAACTCCACGCATTGGTGTATTAGGCGCAGGCGGCCGTATGGGGCGCATCTTAATTCAAGCCGTTCAAGAAGCAGGCTACCAATTGGCAGCCGCAGTCGAACGCCCAGAAAGCAGTCTCTTGGGGGCAGATGCAGGAGAGCTGGCAGGTGTGGGTACACTCGGTGTGAAAGTCGTGGGCAGCCTAGAACAAGTATTAGCTGACTGTGATGTCGTAATCGACTTTACCGCACCAGCCGCCACAGCACAGCACTTAAAGCTTTGTCGTGAAGCAGGCGTGGCGATTGTGATTGGCACCACAGGCATGAATGATGAACAAAAAGCACTCTTAGAAGAATCGGCTCAACAGACGCCAGTGGTGTATGCCGCCAACTATTCAGTTGGGGTAAACGTATCTATTAAACTGTTGGAACTGGCAGCCAAAGTCTTTGGTGATAGTGTAGATATTGAAGTGATTGAAGCGCATCATCGTCATAAAGTCGATGCACCATCAGGCACGGCATTAATGATGGGTGAGGCTATTGCAGCAACCTTAGGTCGTGATTTAAAACACGATGCTGTTTACTGCCGCGAAGGACACACAGGGCCACGTGAACGTAAAAGTATTGGTTTCCAAACCATTCGTGGTGGCGACATTGTGGGTGAACATACTGCGATGTTTATTGCCGATGGCGAGCGTGTGGAAATTACCCACAAAGCCACCAACCGCATGAACTTTGCTGCAGGTGCTGTGCGTGCTGCAGCGTGGGTGGTGGGACGCGAAGCGCGTAAATACGATATGAAAGATGTTCTTGGATTTAACGAGATTCAGGTTTAAAAACTGCGCAGGAATCCGAAATAGATAAAAATGACTTGAACAATTTTCAATCTGCCGCTAAAACTAGGGTCTGATGTCATGGATGATGACGCATCAGACCCGATCTAAAACTAAAATAAGATGCAAAATAAAATGAAAAAATCTCTGCTGATGCTTGGGTTAAGCACCTGTATTTGTGCGGCCTCTGCACAAAATATTGAACATGCCAAACTGAGCATACATAAAAACAATATTAAAGTCTGGACCTTCCAACAGCAGTCTAGCCCTGTGTTTTTGTATAAGGCCGAAACCACCTTCAATGTACCTTTAGAAAAAGCTGCTGCCTTAATTTTAGATGTTGATCATGCCGTGAAATGGGTGCCTTATGTGGGCAGTGTCAAAGTCTTGTCACGTAATGACCAAAAAGGTGAGTTCTTGCTGTATATGGTGCTGGATTTTCCTTTTCCGCTAAAAGATCGTGATTTGGTGGTCAAAGGCAAAATGAGCAAAGATGCGCAAGGTATGGTTAGTATTAAAAATAAAGCCATTGAGGGGGGCTATCCCTTGAACCCAGATTATGTGCGTATTCAGGATTACGAAGGCGACTGGACATTTCAAAAACTAGGTAATCACAAAGTCAAAGTCAGTACCTATGGCTATGCTAACCCTGAAGGCTCGATTCCTTTAAGTTTTGTGAATATGTTTGTGCAACAGCAACCGTATCAAATGCTGCAAAAAATGAAAATTGAATTAAGCAAAAGCGGTAGTTATAAGGCGTTGCCTGAAATTTTGCGTTAAATAATGGAGTTGCGCTGAATTTTTAATTTTAGAAAAATGGATGAAATCGGTGTCGATCTCATCCACGAAGTATTTCGGTCTAGCGGGTAGAATTAATAAGAAAACAGCCCTTTTTCTAAAGGAAATTCAATGCCAATCGATGCACCACCATCATTGCCATGGACATCTGAATCGCTAATCCAGCCATTCAGTTTAAGTGGAATATCTGGGCGTAAATAGTGTGTCCAAGTCAAATCCAAAGCTTTTAACTGATCTTTTTCAGGGAAAGCTTGGTTAGTTGTGCGGTTTGATTCATTCAATTTGGCAAACAGCATACGTGCATTCACGCGGTTCATACGATCAAAACGAATATCACCACCGACTGAAATCATTTGTCCATCACCGCCGATAGCATGCGCTAAAGGATAGCCATGTTGGTAGAAACCGTCAGTATAGGTGCTGTGATTATAAGTAATACCTTGTGCTGTACCGTTGGTACGGGTGTCAGCCCATTCGGTATAGAGTTGGAACGGCATATTATGATAACTTGATGAATAATCTACCCCAGCCAAATACATTTTTTTTGAAGGTAAGCCGCCTGCTTCATCTTCACCAGCATATTGTGCATAAACACCCATTGGCACTTGTAGCAATGGCTGTAGGTTTAAGCGTGCATCAAAGCCTGCCACTTGGTTAGATGGGTTAGGAGTATCTCCATACACATTATCTTTACCAATCACCGCATCCCAGAATGAGTCAAAACTTTCTGGACGATTTTCACCCCCCCATTGAAAGGCACGTGATGCACCCAATTCCAAATAGGGTAGCGGTTGTGCAGTGACACGTAAACCAATCAATTTGGCATCGGGTACATCATCATAATCATGTAACTGACCTGCAAAGGCTTGATATTGCCATGGGCCAATCCATGATAACCATTTGTTGCTGAAAGCTTGTTGTTCAGCACGTTGCATAGTTACGCCGTAAACTGGGCGGCTAGCATCGCCACGAATTAAACTGCCGTCATGGGCAGGCCCCCAATAGGTTGGAATTTGCCCTGCAATGAGCCATTGATTCCAAAGTTTGGCTGCAATATAGGAACCTTCAACATTGACATCTTGATCGTTATCAATTTGTGGGTCTTTTTCTGCATTGACCCGAATTTTAGCATCCCAGTTTTGATTGCCTGCATTGAGTTCCAAGCCTGCTTGATATTGCGCTTTTTGTTGGTCGCCAAAGGCTTGTGGAATATTTTTTTGATCTGTTTCTGCAAAAAGCGAGGCTTTGAGCAGTTGGTTATTGGCATTTAAATGTGCCACCACTGCATCGATGACTTTTTGTTGATTGTTGTTGCTGACTTTGGCTTGAGAAAGTGCACGTTGAATTTCATCACCACTCATAGGCCAAGTTGACGTACTAATTTGAATGACGCCTTGCTGATTTAGCCAATTTAAATCGGTACGTAAGTTTTGGTCATTTAAGACAATGCCTTGGGCAAAGGTTAAGGATGAGCTTAATGCCAGTGTCGCCAGCAGCGCTTTGGGTGCAAACATGCTTATATATTCTCAGCGTTTATAAACTGTAAACAAGATAGGTTTTTGAGTGGATTTTTGCAATGTGAATTGTTGAGTATTGTTGTAAATTTCAACAGAAAATTCTTCTGTAAAAGGGGGGGAGGTGCACAAGTGGAACTTTGTGTGGAACTTTGTAATGAATGTTCCTCCCTTTTTAAAGGGAGGTTAGGAGGGATTATCAGCGTGTTGACTTAAAATCACATTTTCAATGGTTTGGATGACTGCATCGAGTTCATGCAAAATTTGTAAATTGTTAAATCTTAACACCGTTAAATTTAACTGTGTTAAAGCCTGATCACGTAATAAATCATACTTTAAGCCTTTTTCGTTCAAATGTTGGCTGCCATCGCATTCAATAATTAAACTTGCCGCAGGACAGTAAAAATCTACAATAAAATTCAGAATAGGCTTTTGCCGGTAAAACTGTAAGCCCAAGAGTTGTTTTTGACGCAGTCGTAACCAGAGTTTTTGTTCTGCTTCGGTCATATTGTTTCTTAACTGTCGTGCGTTATATTTTAAATTTTTGTTATAGGGTTGCATGGTTTTTTATTCTTTGTTTTAAAAAGTGGTTTATTTTTAATTAGCTTTCTTGTGACATACATAGCTCATCTTTTTAGATTTTTTTAATCCCCCTCCATCCCCCTTTTTCAAAGGGGGAAGCTAGCACGAGCATATAGCTCACCTTTTTCAAAGGGGAGGCTAGCACAAGCAGAGGCTTTGTAATGAAACATTCCTCCCTTTTTTAAAGGGAGGTTAGGAGGGATTTTAACGTTGGTGGCTTTTGCCTTATAGCTCATCTTTGACAGTGGAGGAAGCCTAGCACCAGCAAAAAGGTTAGATTGAATAAATCAATCCTCATTCTTATTGGCTTTATAGGCATAAGCATAGTTATAACCATAACTGCCACCCGCTTCACGTTGAATATCATTCAAAATAAAGCCGTTGACTTTCACGCCAGCTTGTTCAAAGCGGTTAACAGTCATTTCAAGCTCTTTCATTTGCGTCTTGGCATAACGTGCCACAACCAAATTCACACCCGCATATTGTGAAATAATAATCCCATCAGTGACGGCAAGAACTGGCGGGGTATCAATCAGAATATGGTCAAACTGACTCGACAAGTGCGTGAGCATGTCTGCAAATTTTTGCGTGCTTAACAATTCTGACGGATTAGCAGGGCTTTTGCCGCGACTGATGAAGCTTAAATTTTCAACTTCAGTATTGCGCACAACACTGCCTAACTCTTGTTGACCATTCAGGTATTCGGTTAAGCCAGGCTTAGGGTCGTAATTAAAGTATTTGTGCATATAACCGCGACGTAAATCGGCATCAATCAATAATACGCGCTTATCACTTTGCGCCAAAATGGTGGCTAGGTTGGTTGAAATAAACGATTTACCCAACTCTGGTGCAGGGCCAGAAATCATAATGATATTGTTTTTGGCACTGCTTAAAGCAAAGTGAATAGCAGTACGCATGCTGCGCAGGCTTTCAATGGCAATATCATCACTATTTTTAACCGCAAGAATAGGAATATTCTTTTTCTTTTTCAGAATGTTAATACGGCTTTCTTGCACAGGTGATCGTGGTACAGTGGCATAAACAGGTAAATCAAGTTCATTTTCAATTTGATTCGAGTCTTTAATACCTGAGCGCAACATATTACGGAGTAAGGCCAACAATGTACCCAGAAAACCACCTACAAAAATAGCAAGTACTAATGTGATGAGCTTTTTAGGTTTAATTGGTTTTACAGGTTCAATTGCCGTATCAATAATGCGCACATTACCAATTTCACCTGCTTTGGCAATTTTGAGTTGTTGGTAGCTATTCAATAACGCAGTGTATAACTCAGTATTTACCTTAACATCGCGGTACAGTTGTAAGTACAGTCGCTGGGTTTCAGGTAAACGCTTAATGGATTGAGTCATTTCTGAAGTTTTTTTGTTAATTTCAGAAAGTTGAGCGTTAATTGCTGACATTAATGGGTGGTCAGGCGTATATTTTGAAGAGAGTTCTGCTTGTTGCTGTTGTAGTTGGATTTTTAATTTTTCCAGCTCAACATTCTGCTTTAGCATTAGCTCCGCTTCTTGTGTTACATCAATTGTGTTGTATTGTTCTCGGAAACGGTTAAATTTAATTTCAGAGTCTTCGAGTTGTTGTTTTAACTCAGGCAGTTGCTTTTCAAGGAAGCTCAATGTTTGAGCCGATTCCAGTGATTTACGTTCAATATTTTGTGTTTGGTAAATATTTAAGATGTGGTTAAGTACTTGTGTGATATGTTCTTTATCTTCACCATTGTAGTTAAGACCAATCACACCAGAGTTTTTACCTCTTTCCGCTACGCCGTAATCTTTTTTAATCCATTGTACGGCTGAAGGCATAGATAATTTAGTGACTGAAAAATCATGCGATATAGGGTTTTTCGCATAAATTTGAATTTTCCATAAACCTTTCTGATCTAGGCTTTGATTGATCGCATTTAACTTGCCTTTAAACACTACATCTTTTTTATAAGACAGGCTAAAATCTTGTCCATTGATAAAGTTTAGTGTGAGTTTTTTATCTAGATAAAAGTTCGGCACATCAAAAGATTGAATAACAAATACATTTTTTTTATCTTGCCAAGTCACAACATTATTTTTATAGATAACTTTACTTTGAACTGTGTTGAGCAAGCGATACGTCAAGCTACTTTGTTCATCGGTGATACGAATATCTAGCTTTAAGTCTTGTATAGTTTGTCCGAGCACTTTGCGCGAGTTTAAGATTTCAATTTCCGCATCTGCAACTGACTTTCCACCCATTCCTCCAGGTAGTGCGCTTCCTAAATCCCCTAAAAGAGCTGCGGCACCAGCACCTTTAGCGTCCTCAACCTGAATCATAGCATCCGTTGAGTAGACATTTGGCGTTACTTTTAAGTAAAGGAGAGCGAAAACGAGGCTAAGGAGTGTACATAGAGCAATGAGCTTCCATTGCGACAGCAAAGAAAAGAATAATTCTTTTAAGTCAATGGTATCGTCTTGAGGTGTGCTATTCGAATTCATGAAATAAAACTGCTAAAAATTAAAAATGGGATTGCCAGTCAGAAACGTATTTTTGAATGTTGCGACAAGTTTCATCAAAAAAAGCTTGATCATGTTGATAAGGATCGGGCACATTTTGATTTTGCCAATGCCCCAAACGAAAAACCTTTCCTTTGGCAAAAGACCAAGTTTGCTCAAGATGTTTTTTTTGATTATTACTCATGACTAAAATTAAATCTGATTTTTTAATCATTTCGGCAGTAATTTGTCTGGCAATGTGTGGACGCATATCAATATTCAGCTGATCCATACAGTGTATAGCTTTTGCATCTGCCGAATGTCCAGACATTGCAGAGAGACCTGCAGACTCAATATTTAAATTGGGATGATTGTTTTTTAGGAAATATTCAGCCATTGGACTACGACATATATTTCCAATGCATACAACCAAAACATTTTGAATTTGCATGCTATTTACCTAACTGGTCAAATGTGTAAAGTGCACTCGAGAAAGGCACAATTTGATTCATGATACGTTGCCAGCGTGTGAGCCCCGTTGCATCGATATATACAATATCATTTTTTTGCATCTGAAATTGATTCGCTAAAGCCAAATTGCCTAAGCTGCTTAAGTTCAAATGATAAATTGTAGAGGTTTTAGTGCTTAAATCTGTGCGCATCACAAAAATACGTGCAGCACTAGCAGAATAAGGGTTAACACCTTCACTTTCACCCAATACATCACTTAAGGTCATGCCTTGATCACGTAAAGTAAGTGCCTGGCTTTTATTTGACTCACCCATAACGTATAGCTTTTGATTTTGTTTTGCATTTACAAAAATTGTGTCATTGGGCTGAATAAGTAAGTTGTGCAAAGACAACCCTTGCTTTTCTAATTCTACAGCATTTAAGTGATAGGTTTGCCCTTGTCGGATCAGTTGAATATTGGTGTTATCACCTGTTTCAGTATTTACGCCACCTGCTTGTCCCAAAGCTGTATAAACACTGATAGGTTGGTCGTTTAATGTGTACTGACCGCTACGCATGACTTGACCATTTACAAAATAGCGGCGTCCTTCATAAGAAAGAACGCGCACAACTACATCTGGGTGTTTTAAATAGCGCGAAAATTGTGAGCGTAAATATTGATTGGTTTCAGCCAGTGTTTTGCCAGCAACTTTGACTTGTCCAAGTAGAGGTAAGTATACATTGCCATTTGGGTCAATTGGATAGCCAGCCGCTTTGATATTACTAATATCTTGGATAGGTGGTGTAATCTCAGGGTAAGCCCAAAGCTGAATTGAAAGTACATCACCTGCAGTTAAACGGTAAATGTGTTGCTTATTGTTAAATAAATGATAGGTTGAATTTGCACTCTGAATATTATTGAGCAAGTGGCTAGGTAAATTGTCCTGTGTTAGCTGAACGACCGTTAGTTGGGCGCCTTGGTCTGTTTGATACGCACCTTGTGTAGGTAGGTCATAGGTTTGTAAGCCAGAGGTCACAGCACAGCCAGTGGCGGCAATGCCACATGCCATTAAAACAGCCAGTTGAAAGTGTCGCACTCGAGATTCCATTTTTAATTTATTAAAATATTTAAATCAATTCCCGCCATTTTACCGAACTTGTCAAATAGGTACATAGCAATTTGTAATCATTTTGCAGATTCTGTCAAATTCCTTGCGAAAAAAATGATAAAAATCGCAAATTGTGAATTTAATCTAAATTAAAAAAAGTTGAATAGTCACAAAAACTATACACTGATGCATCTTTCAACTAATTTGAGCACAAATCATAATAGAAATTTCATAAATTTCTGCTAGTATTCCCGCCGAAAGATTCATTCTTCATAAAATTCAGATATAAATTTAAAGGCGCTCAAATGCTACAGCTTTCAGACCTAAAAATTGCCATTATTGGTTTAGGCTATGTCGGGTTACCCCTAGCGGTTGAATTCGGTAAGCAGTTGCCTGTGGTGGGTTTTGATATTCAGCAAAAACGCATACAAGAATTACAAAGTGGGCAAGATCATACCTTAGAAGTGTCGTCAGAAGAACTTAAACAAGCGACACAATTGACTTATTCTGCTCATTTAGATGACCTACGCAGCTGCAATTTTTTTATTGTGACTGTCCCAACCCCAATTGATGAGTTTAAACAACCCGATTTGACTCCGCTCATTAAAGCCTCTACCAGTATTGGGAAAGTACTTAAAAAAGGCGATGTGGTGGTGTATGAGTCTACCGTGTACCCCGGTGCTACCGAAGAAGCCTGTATTCCAGTTTTGGAACAAGTGTCTGGATTAAAATTCAATCAGGATTTTTTTGCAGGCTATAGCCCAGAACGGATTAACCCAGGCGATAAGCTGCACCGTGTGACCAATATTTTAAAAATAACATCGGGTTCTACCCCGGAAGTTGCAGACTTTGTCGATGCAGTCTATCAACTGATTGTGACTGCAGGTACACATAAAGCACCGAGTATAAAAGTGGCTGAAGCAGCCAAGGTCATTGAAAATACCCAACGTGATGTGAACATTGCTTTAATTAATGAATTAGCCGTGATCTTTAATAAGTTGGGTATTGATACTGAAGCGGTTTTACAGGCTGCGGGAACTAAGTGGAATTTTCTACCTTTCCGTCCAGGTTTAGTCGGTGGGCACTGTATTGGGGTAGACCCGTATTATTTAACCCATAAAGCCCAATCTTTAGGCTTGCATCCAGAAATTATTTTAGCGGCACGTCGTTTAAATGACCGTATGGGTGAATATGTTGCAACACAATTGATTAAAGAGATGGTGAAGCAGCGTATACAAGTGGTCGGTTCAAAAATTTTAGTGATGGGCCTGAGTTTTAAAGAAAACTGTCCTGATATTCGCAATACTAAAATTGTAGATATGGTCAAAGCTTTAAAAGAATATGATTTAGATTTAGATATTTATGACCCTTGGGTGGATCCGTTAGATGCTGCCAAGGAATATGGTATAGACCCTGTTTCTAGTTTGGCGAACGGTAAATATGATGCCATTGTTTTAGCAGTTGCGCATGATCAGTTTAAACAGATGTCTATAGATGAATTTAAAGTAGTGGCAAAAGAAAAATATGTTTTATACGATTTAAAATACATTCTAAATCAGTTAGATGTGGATATTCGACTGTAAGTATGTATAAGTTAATTGTAAGATCAGCTAAAGATCCTAGAATAAAAAATTCTATTTGGATGATGTCGGAAAAGTTAATTTCTATATTTGGTTTAATTTTTGTCACATCATTTGTCGCGAAATATATTGGTCCTGAGAATTTTGGAAAACTTACATTTGTGACTTCAATTTTTGCAATTGTACAAACAATTGCATTGATGGGTACGGAAAATATTATTTTCCAAAAAACAGCTAAAAGCCGAAAATTTGGTGAGTATTTAATTTTTGCCTCAAAAAAAATTAGAGATTATATATATAAGGTATTTTGTGTTGTTATTTTAGTTGTTATTTATATCTATACAGATCGTCTAACATTTATTTTCGGTTTTGCAACAGGTATTGCAATTTATTTTGCTGTACACGATGTATATAGTATTTATTTCAATGCTATACTTGAATCAAAAATTAATGCATATTGTAATATAGTTGCGCTGATTATTTCACTATTAGTTAGATATTTAATAGTATTTTTCAAGCTTCCTATAGAGTTTTTAGCATTACCAATTGTTTTAATTACTTTTATTCCATTTGTCATTAGAAAGTATATTTATATAAAAAAAAGAATTATTATTAAACCTAATGAAAAATTAACAATCTGGCGTTATCGTAAATATACTTTTTTAATTGGTCGTAAATTAATTATTTATTCATTATCAGTTGCAATTTTTACTAAAACTTCACACATTATTCTTGGGCTCTATTCAAAAAGTGAGCTGGGAATATACATTGTAGCATCTACACTAGGTTTTAGTTATTATTTTATTTTGTATTCAATAATTTCATCTTTTTTTACTAATATTTATCAAGAGAATGATATTGATAAAGCAGATTTTTTGGTTGCTAGATTAAATTTACTAATACTGGTTATCTTTATTGTTTTTTATTTAATATTTAGCACTTTTGGTGATTTTATTATCGTTAAATTGTATGGGGAAGATTTCTTGGAAGCAAAAGAAATTCTAATGCTCATTGTTTTTGCATGCTTATTTTCTGGCATTTCTACAATTTCAGATAAATACATAATGAAATTTAACTCATATAATTATTTGAGAATTAAGACTAATATTTTAGTGCTCTTAAATTTTCTTTTATCATTCTACTTTATAAGTAGATTTGGTTTAAAAGGTGCAGCGATATCAATATTAATCACTGAGTTACTAGCAGCAACGGTATTGAATTACTTTTTTAAAAGTGGATTGATTTTTAAAAACCACATTCAATTGGTAAATGTTAATTTTTTTAAGAAGTTATTGGGTAGGGAAAATGTCAAATTTTAAGGATTTATCTTTAATAGTTCCATGTTACAATCAAGAAAAATATTTATTAAGGTTTTTTAATTCAATATTAAGATTAAATGTAAAGAATATAATAATTGAAATTATATTTGTAAATGATGGATCAAATGATAATACGGAAAAAATTATTAAATCTTATTTGGATCAAAATAATAATAATATATCCTATAGATATCTGAAGCAAGAAAATTCAGGCGTTTCGAGTGCAAGAAATTTAGGATTGGTTAGTGCACTAGGTGAGTATGTGTGGTTTGTAGATCCAGATGATGAAATTGGTTTTATTGATATAGACTTAGTAATCAATAGGATGAGGGAAGAAGATATTGAAATTCTTTTAATGGGTTATGATACTGTTAGAAGTCCGAGTTCTATATATTCAATTAGATATAATAACCTACAGTATTTTCCAAGTAAAGATTTTAAATATTTACTTACTAGCCACACAATTGAATCGGTTTGGAATAAGATTTTTAAAAAAAAATTGTTAATTGATCATGATATTAATTTTATGGAAAAAGTTAGTTTTGCTGAAGACTTCTTTTTTATAATAAAGGCATTTTCTGAATCAAATAAAATATTTTTTTCGAATATCAATTCATATTCATACTATATAAATTCGAATTCGTTAATGGGTAAATATCAGAATGACATAAAAAATTTAAGATATAAAATCTTTGAATGCTATATGAATTATTGTTTAATCCAGAAATTGGATTTTACAGGAATTACAGAAATATATATTAAGGATACATTTGTTAGTGTGGTTCTAAATTCGATGAAAAAAAAGGATAGTAATTTTTTTGATATATTTTTAGAATCTAGGGATACTATTAAACAATGTTTAAATGTTGTTGCTGAAAAGAAAATCAAGCAAAAAGCTTATGGTTGTAAAGATAAATTCTTTAAAATTATGTTTAATTTTAAAATGTATTCTTTATTAATTATATTTATAATGATTTTCTATTCAATTTAATGGTGATGTATGAACAAATATTCATTAATTTTTTTTGTGAATTCTGTATTTTGTTTTTCTTCCTTGATTCTTTATTTTTTTTCACCAGGGATATATGATTTTTATTATTGTTTATTGATAATGATATGTTATTTTGCTTTTAATTTATTTTTCTTTTTATTTGATGAAACTATTAAAAGAATTGGTATTGGATTTGAATTTTTTTTCTTTTTTGCATTTTTAATGGCAAATTTTATTTATCCAATTTTTTATTTTAATGACAATCCAAATGTTAGTTTGTTTTCATTTTCATTTAATGAAAATATTATTACTAAATCAACTAGTTTGGCTTTGGTTGGTTATAGTTTCTATATTTTAGGTGCAACAAATTATAAAAAAGTAAATTTATTGAGTAATTTAAATTTGAAAAATAATAATACATTGGGAGGGGGGTATATTGTACTTACTCTAATGTTTTATTTGATGTATGTTTTTTTTGGCGGTCTTGAACTCTTAACTGGAGTATATAAGGGTGAGGCTGATATTGAAGAAGTAAGCTTATCGTCATATACATATGTTATTTTTGAAATACTAATTCTAACATTAACTTGGTTGTTCTTTTTGTTGAATAATAGAGTTTTAAAAACAGCATCTATGATTTTAATTTTTTCTGTAATAGTTGGGATGCTTTTAACAGGATCTCGTAATCTATCTGTTGCGATATTACTTATTATCTTTTGTGGTCTTACTAGATATATAGTGAAAGTTCCTAAAATAATAGTTCTGATATTAATTTTTATTGGTGCTTCTATAATGTATTTTATTCAATTGCTTAGGTCTTTTGGGGGGAGAGGGGATGCTGATTTAGCAATAAATGCTTTTAATGAGTCAAGTGGTTTTTTTGATCCATTTTTAGATTTAATTATAAATAATAGAAATCTATATGTACTAGTGGATTTTGTAGATAATTTTAATTATGTATATTTTTATAATATTCTAACTTCTTTATTTGGATTTCTTCCTTCCACTCAAATTATTATTTCTCTATTTAATATACCATCTTATTTTTTCTCTGGAAAGTTTACAACTTTTTTGGAATTTGGGTCGAACTCTACATTTGGATTAGGCACCAATATGGTTGGAGAGGCATATTTATCTTTAGGTTTAGTAGGAGTAGTGCTTGTATTTTTTTTAATAGGAAGAGTAGTTAGATTCTTTAGAAATGGTTCCTTTACTAATTCTTATTACTCATTGGCATATTTTATTTTAATTAGTCAATCTGTTTTTATGGTTAGAATGGATTATCTTTTTTGGAGTAGAAAGCTTATATGGGCCCTTTTATTTTTCTTTCTGATATATCAATTTACAATTCTTTTAAATTTGCGGTTTAAGAAGTAAACTTATGAATATTTTATATTTAATACCAAGCCTTTCAAACTCTGGTGGTATGGAGCGTGTTTTAACAGATAAAGTTAACTATTTAATTAAATTAGGTAATTATAGTATTACTATTTTAACAACTGACATGAAAGCTACTGAAAGTCCATTTTATGAATTAGATGTTAATATTAAAGTAATTAATTTAGAGATTTTTTTTGATAGTATATTTAATCTCCCTCTTCTTAAAAAGAGAAAAGAAAGCAAAGTCCTATTAGAAATGTACGAAAGGAAACTTTCTAAATATATTTTAGACAATCAAGTGGATATTTGTATTTCTATGGGCGCAAAAGAACTCGAGTTTTTCTCAAAGCTTGATGTACCTGTTGTTAAAATTTTTGAATCTCATTTTAATCCAACAGTTAGAAGTAGTTTTATTGCTGTTCATAAAGGGAGTTCATTATTTTGGCGTATATTAGGAAAGTATAGAGATTGGCAATATCTACAGCAAACGAAAAACCTAGATCAGGTTGTGGTACTTACTAAAAATGCGCAAATAGAATGGAAAAAGACACATAATAATGTTTGCTTAATTAACAATCCTAGCCCTTTTGTCACTATTAGTGATAAAATTGATTTTACAGAATACAAAAGAGCTATTGCTATTGGACGTTTAGAAGATCAAAAAGGCTTTGATCTTCTAATAGAAAGTTGGCGTAACGTATACTCTAAATATCCAAATTGGAAACTTGATATTTTTGGTGAAGGATCAAAAAAAAATCTCCTCCAAAAGAAAATTAATGAAAATAATTTAGATCAAGTGATTACCCTCAAAGGCACAACACGAAATGTACAACAGGAACTGCTCACAAGTGATTTTTATGTAATGTCTTCCAGGTATGAAGGTTTACCAATGGTTCTTTTAGAAAGTATTTCAAATGGTCTTCCCATTGTCTCTTTTGACTGTCCTACAGGTCCGGCGGAAATTATTGAAAATAATGATTGTGGAATACTGGTATTGAATGGAAATATTAATGACTTAAGTGAAAAAATAATTAGTGTGATTGAGAATGTAGATTTAAGAAAAAAAATGTCCACTATCGCTATAGAAAAGTCAAAAAAATATTCAATTGAGTTGATTATGAGACAGTGGGAGCAATTATTTACTGAAATGCTTTCTAATAAAGCAAGGAGTAAATGAAAAGATGATTCTATTAGATGCCGTACATATAAACAATGGAGGTGGGTTGGTTCTCCTTAAGTATCTAATTGATTTTTTTGAAAATAAATCATTGGATGTTTTTTATTTACTCGATTCAAGAGTTGAGAGTTACTTTAATGAAATAGATGTGGGTAAAAAAGAGTTTATATCTAACTCTATTTTGGAGCGACACCTTTTTTATAAGAAAAATAAAGATAAATTTGATAAGGTTGTTTGTTTTGGTAATCTACCTCCTACAGTCAGATTGAATGCTAAAGTTTTAGTTTATTTCCATCAAACACTTTTTTTAAATTTTCCTAAAGATTTTTCTTTAAAAAATAGGTTTTTATATAAAATTAAACAATCTATTCTTAAATTTACTAAAAATAATGCTGATATTTGGCTGGTACAAAGTGAAAATATTAAGTCTGAATTTACGAAAAAATATTTGGGTGAGGGTGCTGGAAAAGTTATAAAACTGCCATTTTATCCTGAGTTGAATTTTTCTGGTTATAATGTGAATAGAGTTAAGCATAGTTTATTGTATGTTAGTAATAGCTCTCCTCATAAAAATCATTATAAGTTAATTGAGGCTTTTTGTTTGGCTTATGATGAAGTACATAAGGGGGAACTGACGGTCACTGTGCCAAGTACAGATTTAAATTTATGTTCATTTATTCAGAACAAAATAGATCTGGGCTACCCAGTCAAAAATGTTGGTTTTATAGATAGAGAAAAATTAACAGAACTTTATTTGAGTAGTGAGTATTTGATATTTCCTTCATTGGCTGAAAGTTTTGGATTGGGTCTTGCTGAAGCTATAGATGGGGGATGTAAAATAATAGCGTCAGATTTGAAATATACTTATGAAGTTTGTCAGCCTTCATTAGTTTTTAATCCTATTAGTATCAATTCTATGCAATCTGCCATAGTAACTGCTATTCAAATTGAATTACCTTACGCACAGAAATTAATTGAAAATGATCTTTCAAAGATTATGCAACTTTTAGTGGATTAAATGATGACTTTTGCAAACAAAACTCTTCTTATTACTGGCGGTACAGGTTCATTTGGTAATGCTGTTCTAAAACGCTTTTTAGAAACAGATATTAAAGAAATCCGTATCTTTAGTCGTGATGAAAAAAAGCAAGATGATATGCGTAAGAAATACCAATCGTCTAAACTGAAATTTTATATTGGTGATGTACGCGACTATAACAGCGTACTGAATGCAACACGTGGGGTAGACTATATTTACCATGCGGCTGCTTTAAAACAAGTTCCTTCTTGTGAATTTCACCCTATGGAAGCGGTAAAAACCAACGTTTTAGGTACAGAAAATGTGTTGGAAGCAGCCATTCAAAACCGCGTAAAACGTGTGGTGTGCTTAAGTACAGACAAAGCTGTTTATCCTATCAATGCTATGGGCATCTCCAAAGCCATGATGGAAAAAGTCATGGTAGCAAAATCACGTAACCTAGAAGAACTAGAAACAGTGATTTGCGGTACGCGTTATGGTAATGTGATGGCATCTCGTGGTTCAGTCATTCCATTGTTTGTAGATCAAATTCGCCAAGGTAAACCGCTTACCATAACAGACCCTAACATGACCCGCTTCATGATGACTTTGGAAGACGCGGTTGATCTAGTCTTATATGCGTTTGAACACGGTGAAAATGGTGATATTTTTGTACAAAAAGCACCTGCAGCAACCATTGAAGTTTTGGCTCAAGCATTAAAAGAACTACTTAAAGTAGAAGAACATCCTGTTTCTATTATGGGTACGCGTCATGGTGAAAAAGCCTATGAAGCCTTGCTTAGCCGTGAAGAAATGGTGGTTGCGATAGACCAAGGCTATTACTTCCGAGTGCCTGCAGATCAACGTGACCTCAACTATGAAAAATATGTAGAAGAGGGCGACTCAAAAATTTCTGAATTTGAAGATTATAACTCACATAATACCGACCGCTTAGATGTTGAAGGTATGAAGAAGTTATTATTAAAACTTGAATTCGTACGTGCTTTAACCCAAGGTCAGTATATAGATCCAGAGGCTTAAACATGAAAATTCTAGTCACAGGCTCTAACGGCTTTATTGCAAAAAACTTAATTCAATTTCTGTCTGAAAAATCTGAAATTGAAGTTTTAACATTTAACCGTAATTCTAGTTCAGCAGAATTAGAACAATCTGTACTTGCTGCGGACTGGATTGTGCATTTAGCAGGGATTAATCGTCCTTTAAATGAACAAGAATTTATAGATGGAAATATCACACTTACGCAAAAAATTGCAGATATTCTCAAACAATCAAAAAAGCAGACTCCAGTTATTCTTTCTTCATCGATTCAGGCAGAACGTGACAATGCCTATGGGCAGAGTAAGCTAGGTGGTGAGCAGGTATTATTAGAGTTGAATCAGCAACAGGGCAATGCAGTTTATATTTGCCGTTTAGCCAATGTATTTGGTAAATGGTCACGCCCAAATTATAACTCAGCTGTGGCAACCTTCTGTTACAACACCGCACATGATTTACCTATTCAAATTCATGATGAAAATGCCATGATTCGTCTGGTTTATGTAGATGATGTGGTGGAATCATTTTGGGACATTGTTCAAGGTACAGCACAGGTAGAACAAATTTTTGCAGTACAACCTGAGTATCAAATTAGTGTGGGAAATTTAGCAAAAACTTTAGAGGGTTTTAAGCAATCACGTGAAAGTTTAATTACAGATCGTGTAGGTACAGGCTTAACCCGTGCGTTATATTCGACTTATTTAAGTTTCTTGAAGCCTGAACAATTTGACTATAGCGTACCTAAATATGGTGACCAACGCGGTGTATTTGTAGAAATGCTAAAAACACCAGATGCAGGACAATTTTCTTACTTTACGGCTCACCCAGGTATTACCCGTGGTGGGCATTATCACCACACTAAAACAGAAAAGTTTTTGGTCATCAAAGGTAAGGCATTATTTAAGTTTAAGCATGTGGTGACAGGTGAGTTCTATGAGCTTGAAACTTGTGGGGATGAACCACGAATTGTAGAAACTGTACCTGGCTGGACGCATGACATTACCAATATTGGTGAAGATGAAATAGTCGTGATGTTATGGGCAAATGAAATTTTTGACCGTGAAAAACCTGATACTTATGCAATGCCATTAACCCATTAAAGAGTAAAAGTTGTGAAAAAATTAAAATTAATGACGGTGGTGGGCACACGCCCTGAAATTATTCGTTTATCGCGTGTGATGGCAGTATGTGATCAATATTTTGATCATGTTTTGGTACATACGGGGCAAAACTATGATTATGAGCTTAATGAAATTTTCTTTACTGATTTAGGTATTCGTAAACCCGATCATTTTTTAAATGCAGCGGGTGCAACGGGTGCAGAAACCATTGGTAATGTGATCATTGCTGTAGATAAAGTATTAGAGCAAGTTCAGCCAGAAGCGTTGTTGGTGTTAGGTGATACCAACAGCTGTATGGCAGTATTGCCTGCAAAACGTCGTAAAATTCCAACCTTCCATATGGAAGCAGGAAACCGTTGTTTTGATATGCGCGTACCTGAAGAAATTAACCGTCGTATTGTCGATCATACAGCGGATATTAATTTGACTTATAGCACGATTGCACGAGATTACTTATTAGCAGAAGGCTTACCAGCCGATCAGGTGATTAAAACAGGCAGTCCAATGTTTGAGGTGCTTCATCATTACAAGGCTAAAATTGAAGTATCGGACGTATTGGTGCGTTTAGGTTTAAAAGAGCATCAATATTTTATCGTGAGTGCTCATCGTGAAGAAAATATTAACTCAGATCAAAACTTTTTAGATTTGGTTCAAATGCTGAATGCAGTAGCTGAAAAATATCAATATCCAGTCATTGTATCTACCCATCCGCGTACCCGTAAGCGTATTGAAGAACTAAATATTGAGTTTCATCCCCTGATTCAATTGTTAAAGCCACTTGGATTTAGTGATTACAATAAGTTGCAGCTTTCTGCTAAAGCAACTTTATCTGACAGTGGCACGATTAATGAAGAATCTTCTATTTTGAATTTTCCAGCTCTGAATTTACGTCAGGCGCATGAGCGACCAGAAGGTATGGAAGAGGCTGCTGTGATGATGGTGGGCTTAACAGCAGAGCGTGTTCTGCAAGGCTTAGAGATTCTAGATCATCAACCACGTGGTGAGGAGAGATTATTGCGTTTGGTTGCAGATTATAGTATGCCAAATGTAGGTGAAAAGGTAGCGCGTATCATTTTAAGCTATACCGACTATGTGAACCGTGTGGTGTGGAAGAAGTACTAAGGTTCATATTGTGAAAAAAATAATAGTTGTTTCTGAATTTATTTTACCTGAGCAAAACTCTACAGGTTACTTCTGGTATAAAATTGTTCAAAAAATGGCACAAAGTGCGATTGCAGATAACATATCTGTAATCGCACCAGCAGATAAGCGATATACTGCAAATGAAATTGATAATAAGGTGAGATTAAATTTATTTGATTCGCCCACATACAATAAAAATAGTTTGATTTCTAGAGTTTGGGGACAGATTCAGCAAACATATTTATTTTATAAAAAGATTAAAGGTAATTTACATGCTGATACACAACTTGTATCAGGTACAAATCCACTATTTTTAATGGTGTTAATTTCTATATTAAAAATTTTGAGACCTTTTAAATGGTATCTTTTGGTTCATGATGTTTTTCCACAAAATCTTGTACCTGCAGGTATTTTAAAAGAAAAATCACTTCTTTATAAAATACTGAATACTTTGTTTAATCTTGTCTATGCTCAAGCAGACCATATAATTGTGATTGGTCGTGATATGGAAATGGTGTTACGCCAAAAAAACTATAAAAAAAATATTACAGTCATTCCTAATTGGGTTGATTTTAAAGAAATAGAGCTTCGAGATAAAAATGACTCAGAGTTGATTAAACAACTTAATTGGGAGAGGGAAGTTGTCTTTCAGTTTTTTGGAAATATTGGGCGTGTACAAGGAATTGATCATTTAATACAAGCAATTCGGTTAGTTAAACATCCTCAAGCAAAATTCTTATTTATTGGGGGGGGGAGTGCTGTTGAGGTAGTCAAATCCTACATTGAACATGATAAAAAACTTAATAATGTTGCTTATATAAATGAATTGCCAAGCAGTCAGCGTAGCTTGGGCTTGAGTTCTTGCGATATTGCAATTGTTACTCTGGCTGATGGAATGTTTGGGTTAGGTGTACCAAGTAAAGCATATTTTAGTATGGCAGCAAACCGACCAATTTTAGCAATTATGGATGAAAATACGGAAGTTGCATGTATGGTGAAAGAGCACAAAATTGGTTGGGTGGACTCATCAAATCAGCCACAACTATTGGCACAATTAATAGATGATATTTGTGCGCAAGCATTATTGAAAAATGTAGTTTCATCACGAATTATTTTAGAAAAATATTATCATCAAGATGTTTTACTTGAGAAGTTTGTAAATATTCTGAGATTAGATAATGAGTAGGATATTAATCACAGGTGGTAGTGGCTTTGTTGGTCAGGCTTTGATTCTTAATCTATTAAAGAAAAATTATTATCAAATTATTTCTTTAGTCAGATCATTCCAAGATGATCAGAAATTTGTTGAACAACTTATCGCGGCTAATATTTTTGAAGTAGACTTACCCGATAATCTAGATGTTATTATTCATTTAGCAGGTCGCGCCCATATTCTAAATGAACAAACAACAGACCCATTGTGCGAATTTCGCAAAGTGAATGTAGAAGGTACTTTGCAATTAGCACGTCAGGCTTTGGATAAAAAAGTAAAACGCTTTATATTTATGAGTTCTATCGGTGTGAATGGTTCTGTAACATTACATCAACCATTTACAGCAGATGCTTTACCACAACCTCATGCAGATTATGCGGTTTCTAAACTCGAAGCCGAACATGAACTTAAAAAACTATTTGCGGGATCAGACACAGAATTAGTTATTATTCGTCCTCCTTTAGTTTATGCTGCTCATGCACCAGGTAACTTTGCTCGACTACTCAAATTGGTTGCGAGCAATTTACCTTTACCTTTTGCAGGCACAAACAATAAACGCAGCTTTGTTGCACTTGAAAATTTGGTAGACTTTATTCAAACCTGTATTGAACATCCAAATGCAGCCAATCAAACATTTCTAGTCGCAGATCAAACTCCTATTTCTACACGTGAGCTAGTGCAATATTTAAAGCAGGGTATGGGAAAACCCGCACGTTTTATTTATATTCCGCAACTGCTTATGAAACTAGGCGCAGCATGTGTTGGTAAATCTAAACTTTATGAACAGCTGTTTGAATCGCTAGAAGTCGATACCACCAAAGCTCAAAAGCTGTTGGGTTGGACAGCGCCATTGAGTACCCAGCAAGCGATGCTGCAAGCGGGTCAAAATTATTTAAAAATGAAAGAGTAATTTACGCATGTCAATTTTTGCACTGAGCATCGTATTTTTTATACTGACATTACTATTCACAGGCTACATGCGTCATTATGCCATCAAAAAAAATATAATAGACAACCCTAATGAACGTAGCTCTCACAGTGTACCCACGCCCCGCGGTGGTGGGGTTGCAGTAGTGTGTAGCTACTTGTTGGCGCTCGCGGTGTTGATCTATAGCCAACAATTGACCGTACATATTGGTTTAACCCTGATAGCAGCGGGTTTTGTCATCGCTTTACTTGGTTTTTTAGATGACCATGGACATATTAACTCCATGCTGCGTTTAGCCGTACATTTTTTGGTGGCCATTGGCGTGGTGATCAGCTTGGGAGGCTTTAGCGAAGTTACAGCTTTTAATGGTCTGCAACTTGGCTTTATTGCCAATATCATTGCAGTATTATTTTTGGTATGGTTGCTCAATCTATACAACTTTATGGATGGCATTAACGGCATTGCCAGTGTCGAAGCCATTACTACTCTCGTTAGTATGGGCATTTTGTATTATGTACTGAATACCACATTAAACTCAGACATACTTTGGTTATTGGCAGCCTGTGTATTTGGCTTTTTACTGTGGAACTTTCCCAAGGCTAAAATTTTCATGGGCGATGCCTGTAGCGGATTTCTCGGCCTCACTTTGGGTATTTTGGCGCTCATCGCCCTCAAAGAAAACTTGGCACTGTTTTGTGCATGGATCATTTGCTTAGGTGTGTTTGTGGTCGATGCAACATATACCCTCATAAAGCGCGTGTTGAGCGGCTATAAAATGTATGATGCGCATCGAAGCCATAGCTATCAAATTTTATCGCGTAAATGCGGGAGTCATACGCCAGTGACTTTAGCGGTAGCAGCTGTTAATTTATTGTGGTTATTTCCTATCGCTTATATAACGGTTACACAACCATGGGCGTACCCTGAATTGGCAGTACTGATTGCCTATATACCATTGTTAATTGTGGCTATAAAATTCAAGGCAGGTCATCCAGATGCTTAATAAACCCAGATTGTTAATTTTAGGTGCAGGGGGATACGGTTTGGCCGTTGCAGAAGCTGCAGAACTGAGTGGACAATGGCAAGAGATTATGTTTGCCGATGATCGTTGGCCTGCAACACAGCATGTGGCGGAATATAACATTGTGACAAATATTGCCAATTTAAATCAGTTGCAGAATACGCATCTTCAAGCGATTGTGGCAGTAGGTAATAATACATTACGTCAGCAATGGCAACAGACCTTGCGAGCCTTGGGTATAGAATTGACTTCGGTGATTCATCCTAAAACAGTTGTGAGTCCAACAGCTCAAATCGGTCTAGGGGTTAGTGTGATGGCAGGGTGTATCATTAGTCGTAAAACTGTGATCAACGATGGTGTAATTTTAAATATTGGTACATTATTGGATCATGACGTTGTCATTGAGGAATTTGCTCATTTAAGCGTGGGGGTAAAAGTCGCAGGTGGTCAAACTATCGCTGCACATTCATTTTTAGAGGTTGGAACCTGTATTCTGCATTAAAGTAATACGGTGTTTTAAAATTCAAATATTAATAATAGTATATTTATGAAATCCATTATCGAACCTGCTGTAGAATCCCCCCGCTCAGTCAAACTTGCATTTTTAATGGTGCTGGACTTTTGTGTATTTCCTGTCTTGCTGTGGCTATGTTATGCCATTCGTCAGTTTGACCTAGGCGCAGAAGTGGTGCCCAACTTGGCTTTTGGTTCGGTATGGGCAAGTGTAATTGCCGTTGTATCGCTGTTTATTTTTGGGGTGTATCGCTTTATTGTGCGCACCTACAGCGAGCTGTTTATGGTCAAACTGGGGTTGGGTACTGCTTTGACTGTGGCAGGGTTGTATGCGCTGGCTTACTTTACCGATGCCTTTATTCCCACATCTATTCCGCTCATGTTCGGATTTCTCATGTTCGCATGGGTTTGGTTTAGCCGCGGTTTTATTCGCTTTATCGTGCGTTCTTATTTACAAGCCGATGTACAAAAAAAACGTGTGGCGATTTATGGTGCAGGCAATGCAGGACAGCAAATTGCAGCGGCACTCTACAATTCCGATGAACACTTACCCGTATTATTTATAGATGATGATCCGTCACTCACTGGGCAGCAGTTGGGCCGTTTAAAAGTCTATGATGCAGAAACAGCATTAAAAGTCATGCCGAAAAAGCATATTGATGAAATCTTGATTGCACTGCCTTCGGTCGGACGTATGCGTAAAAGCGAAATCGTCAAATTCTTAGAGCCTGCACATATTAAAATTACCGAAATTCCAGGACTGACCAAACTGGTCGATGGTGAAATTCGCGTATCGGATATTCAGGAAGTCGATATTATTGACTTGTTAGGGCGTGATCCTGTGCCGCCTGTACCCGAACTGTTGGCTAAAAATATTCAAGACAAAATAGTCTTGGTGACAGGCGCGGGGGGGTCCATTGGTTCTGAACTGTGTCGCCAAATTGTCAAAAATAAACCTAAAGCCTTGGTGATTTATGAACTGACCGAATTTGCGTTGTATAGCATTGACAAAGAATTACGATTAAATAGCGATGTCACGATTATCCCGATTTTAGGTTCAGTGCTCGATCAGGCCAAACTAGAGCGAGTGATGGAACAGTATAGAGTTCAAACCGTGTACCATGCGGCTGCTTACAAACACGTGCCTTTGGTAGAATGTAACCCTTTGGCAGGTTTGAAAAACAACGCCATTGGTACAGCATTTAGCTTAAATGCAGCGGTCAAAACAGGTGTAGAAACCTTTGTACTCATTTCTACCGATAAAGCCGTGCGTCCAACCAATGTCATGGGGGCGTCTAAACGTATGGCAGAATTGTATTGTCAGGCGATGGCAGAAGCGCAAGATCAGACCCAAATTAGCATTGTCCGTTTTGGGAATGTTTTGGGTTCATCGGGTTCGGTCGTGCCGCTGTTTAAACAGCAAATTGCCAAAGGTGGGCCTATTACCGTGACTCATCCTGAAGTCACTCGTTACTTTATGACCATCCCAGAAGCCTCGCAATTGGTGATTCAGGCGGGTGCTTTAGGTCAGGGGGGCGATGTCTTCCTGTTAGATATGGGGGAACCTGTACGCATTCAGGATTTAGCTCGCCAAATGATTGCACTGAGTGGTTTAAAAGTACGAGAAACAGGCAGTCAGGAAGGTGATATTGAAATTCACTATTCTGGCTTACGCCCAGGCGAAAAACTTTACGAAGAATTGTTGATTGATGCCGATAATACCGAAGTGACCCAGCACAGTCGGATTTTGCGTTCTTATGAAAAAATGTATCCGTTGGATGAATTACTGATGGTGTTTGAGCGTATGCATGACTTAACCGCAATTCAAAGTGATATCGACTGGGCTTTAGCTCAGCTTGAACACTATGTGGATGGTTATGCCCGTGGTACAGAAATTAAGGTGAACTAAATTTCAAAAACTAAGTTGAAGTAAGTCAGTTCAACTTGTTGATGAGTAAAATTTAACTAAAAAATTTGTGTGAAATTAGGTATCTAAGATGATTAAAAAAGCCATTTTACCCGTTGCAGGTTTAGGCACTCGTTTTTTACCTGCCAGTAAATCTATTCCCAAAGAAATGGTGACCGTGGTCGATCGTCCTGCGATTGAATATGTGGTGCGCGAAGCAGTGGCAGCAGGGATTGAGCAAATTATTTTGGTGACCCATTCCTCTAAGGCCTCCATTGAAAACTACTTTGACCGTAACTTTGAGTTAGAAACCACTTTGGAACAAAAACAAAAACTGGATTTGCTCAAAGAAATTACCGAAATTTTACCTGCACATGTCAGTGTCGTGAGTGTACGTCAGCCACAACCTTTAGGCTTAGGGCATGCAGTTTTATGTGCTAAATCTGTAGTAGGCAATGATGCTTTTGCGGTACTGTTACCCGATGTATTGGTTAAAGATGATGCGGCACAAAATGACTTGGCACGTATGATTCAGCGTTTTGAGCAAAGCCATGCCGCACAGATTATGGTCGAAGCAGTGCCAGATCATCTGGTCGATCAATACGGTATTGTCGATGTAGCTGCAGCACCTGCTGAAGGTGAAAGTACCGTGATGCAGGGCATTGTCGAAAAACCCGCAGTAGGCACGGCACCTTCTAATTTATCGGTGGTGGGGCGTTACGTTTTGCCTGCAGAAATTATGACTTTGCTGGAAAACACCCCTAAAGGGGCAGGTAATGAAATTCAATTGACCGATGCCATTGCCATGTTGCAGCAAAATAGTGTGGTGGAAGCTTACCGTATGCAAGGTCAGACTTTTGACTGTGGCAGTAAGTTGGGTTACTTAAAAGCAGTGTTGCATTATGGGCTCGATCATCCAAAACTAGGTGATGATTTTAAAACCTTGATTCAAGAATTAAAGATTGAATCTTAAAGGTGATTAAGGGGGGAGATTAGAAAATCTCTCCTAGCCTCCCTTTCTTACGCAAGAATTTAAAGCACTGCTTAAATTCTTGCTCAAGGAGGAACCTTGTGAAATAAACAGCATCAACCAATACACAGGAACCACATTTTGAAAGTCGCAGTCTTTGGGAAAACCCTCTATGCAGGCGTGATGTCTGCACTCTTGGCAGAATGTGGGCATCAAGTCTATTGGTGCGATATCTTTCAGGATGCTGCCCATCCACTAGAACAGCAACATCTCAGCTTTCAAGACCAAGCCTTGAGCCTGTTATTACAACAACAATGCAGCAAGGGCTTTTTACACTATTGTGAGTTTGCTGCATTGCCTTTAGATGTGGATGTCTATCTACTCAGTTTGAACCCGACTGAAGAAGCACACGCCTTAACCGTTTTGGGGCAGTTGCAACAACGTCCGATCATTCACCCTAAATTGATGATCAATGCCTCTACTTTGGGTTTAAATGGCACACAGCGCCTGCAAAAAATCTTGCCACAAGATGACTGGATTTATTTGCCCGACATGATTCAAGAGGGCAATGCCATTCAAAGTATGACCCGCGCACAGCAACTCACGGTGGGTTGTGAAAGTCCACGTGCGCAGGTCAAACTGCAAGAACTGTTGCGACCGTTATTTCCACGTGCACAGCAATATCTATTTATGCCCGTGTTGGATGCAGAATTTACCAAACTGAGTATTTCAGGCATGTTGGCGACCCGTATCAGTTATATCAATGACTTGGCAGTGGTGGCAGAAAAACTCGGGATTGATATTGAACATGTACGTCAAGGCATGGCGGCAGATAGCCGTATTGGTGCATCGTATATGTATCCTGGTGCGGGGTTTGGTGGTGAAAACTTTAGCCATGATATTCAGACTCTGGCCAGTACCGTATCCACCACAGGGGTGAAAAGTCAGCTGTTGGCGCAGGTATGGGACATTAACGAACAACAAAAAGAACTCTTGTTTAGAAAGTTGTGGAACTATTATCAGGGCGATTTAAACGGCAAAACCGTGGCGATTTGGGGCGCAGCCTTTAAAGAAAATACCGCACGGGTGCAACATTCTCCCATTCATGTGATGTTGCCTGCGTTGTGGGCGCAGGGTGTTACGGTCAAATTGCACGATCCACAAGCTTTGCCTGAAATTGCGGCACAGTATGGTCAGCGTGATGATCTGATTTTATGTACAGACCAATATCAAGCCGTCGAAGGTGCATCGGCATTATGTGTGTTGACCGCGTGGAAACAATATTGGAGTTTGGATTATCCAACTTTATTAAAGCAGATGCAGCATCCACTGATTTTGGATGGTCGCAATATTTATGATCCTGAATTTGTGAAGGCACAAGGTTTTGCTTATATGGGAGTCGGTCGCTAATGATTCGTAGCACAATGCCACAGACGCAAAGCTCGATTTCTCCAAATGACAATGCCTTGCCGCAGTTACAACAATTGCAGCAGCAGTTTCAGCAGCTGCATTTAAATCAGCTGTTTGCTCAAGATCCGCAGCGTTTTCAGCGTTTCTCGGTGGCTTTGGACAGTGTGCTGTTTGACTATAGCAAGCATCGGATTGATGCCAAGGTGTTGCAGACCCTGGTTCAGTTTGCACAGCAGAGTCAACTTGCTGAGTGGATTGGACGTTTATTTTCAACAGCAACTGACTCAGAGAAAATCAACTACACCGAACAGCGCGATGCGATGCATTGGGCCTTGCGTTTGCCTGCGACTAGAACAGCAGCAAGCGCTTCCGAACAGAGCGATGCCTACGCTGCATTGACTGAGCAAGTGCATACCCAGCTTGAGCGTATGTATGCCTTGGTGGAAAAAATTCATGCAGGTCAATACCGTGGTGCCACGGGTGAAGTGATTCAGGATGTGGTCAATATTGGTGTGGGCGGCTCAGATTTAGGCCCATTGATGGTGACCCAAGCCTTATCTGACTTTAAAGTGGCGACTGAAAAACCACTGAATGTACATTTTGTATCAACCATGGATGGTAGCCAACTGTCCGAATTGCTGCATCGTCTGCGTCCTGAAACCACTTTATTTATTATTTCATCCAAGTCTTTTGGTACGATTGATACCTTATCTAATGCGCAGACCGTGAAACAATGGCTAGAAAAGGCCTTGGGTACACATGCGCAAATTTTGAAACATCACTTTATTGGGGTATCCACCAAAGCCGATAAAATGACCGCTTGGGGCATTTGCCCTGAAAATCAGCTCTTGCTTTGGGATTGGGTGGGTGGTCGCTATTCGTTATGGTCGTGTATTGGCTTACCGATTGCCCTGACCATTGGCGTTGCGGGTTTTCAGCGGTTTTTAGCAGGTGCACATGCGGTTGATCAGCATTTTCAAACGGCTGCATTTGATCAGAACATCCCAGTGCTGATGGGCTTGCTGGGGGTATGGAATAATAATTTCCTGAATATTCAGACTCATGCGGTCTTGCCTTATGATGGACGTTTAAAATACTTCGCTTCGTATTTACAGCAATTAGAAATGGAATCGAATGGCAAGTCAATTCAGCGTAATGGTAAGGCTGTTAGCTTGGATACTTGCCCGATTGTTTGGGGTGAGGTCGGGCCGAATGCACAGCATGCGTTCTATCAATTGTTGCATCAAGGGACACATGCGGTCAGCTGTGATTTTATTGCCCCTGTGCAGCGTTATAATGCCAATCAATTTACCTATGCTGAAAATGCTGAGGCTTTGGTGGAGCAGCATCATTTGGCCTTGTCCAACTGCTTGGCACAGTCGCGGCTTTTGGCCTTTGGTAATCAGGCTTTAGATCAGCAGGAATTAGAGGGCTTAGCGGCATATAAGCAGTACAGTGGTAATCAGCCAAGTAGCAGTATTTTATTGCAAGAACTCAATCCGTATAGCTTGGGCATGTTGATTGCCCTGTATGAACATAAAGTTTTTGTGCAATCGGTGCTGTGGAATATCAATCCTTTTGACCAATGGGGTGTAGAAAAAGGCAAGGAAATTGCCAATCAGCTCTTGCCTATTTTAAATGGGCAGCAACAGGATTTATCGGCACTCGATGCATCGACTCAAGGTTTATTAAAAATTTTATTAGGAAAAATAGATGGCTAATGTTTTAGTAACAGGCGGTGCGGGCTATATTGGTTCACACACCTGTGTCGAGTTGCTGAATGCAGGGCACAGTGTGGTGGTGCTAGATAATTTGTCCAATAGCTCGGCAGAGTCATTGGCGCGGGTGCAGCAACTGACGGGCAAAACCTTGCAGTTTATTCAGGGTGATATTCGTGATGCTGCTGCTTTGGATGCTGTGTTTGCTGCACATCAAATTGATGCAGTGATTCATTTTGCAGGACTCAAAGCAGTGGGAGAAAGCCAACAAATTCCACTGAGCTATTTTGACAACAACATTGCAGGTTCAATTAGTCTGGTTCAGGCGATGCAACGTGCGCATGTGTTTAAACTGGTGTTTAGTTCATCGGCTACAGTATATGATGAAGCCAATATTTCGCCGTTACATGAAGAGATGCCAACGGGCATGCCAAGCAATAACTATGGCTATACCAAGCTGATTGTGGAACAGCTCTTACAAAAAGCAGCCCTTGCTGATGAGCGTTGGTCGATTGCATTATTGCGTTATTTTAACCCTGTGGGGGCACATAAAAGTGGCTGCATAGGCGAAGACCCACAAGGCATTCCAAATAATTTAATGCCTTATGTGACCCAAGTAGCGGTAGGGCGTCGTGAAAAACTGTCGATTTTTGGGCAGGATTATGCCACGCCAGATGGTACTGGTGTGCGAGATTATATTCATGTGGTCGATTTGGCCAATGCGCATTTATGTGCTTTGACTAACCGTTTGACTGCCCAGGGTTGCCGTGCTTGGAATATTGGTACGGGTAATGGGATTTCGGTGCTGCAAGTGAAGAATACTTTTGAACAGGTCAATGGTGTTCAGATTCCATTTGAGTTTGCACCACGTCGTGAAGGCGATGTGGCGACCTCTTTTGCAGATAATAGCCGCGCCGTGCAAGAACTGGGCTGGACACCACAATATGGCCTAGAAGATATGTTGGCCGATAGTTGGAACTGGCAAAAGCAGAATCCGAATGGTTATCGTCAAGATGAATGATTCTAGCCATACACTCAGCCACAAGGTTTAGAGCATAAAAAAGGGAGTCAGTTTTGACTCCCTTTTTTATATTGCTTTGATTTTCAGATTAAGCTTGAATCAATTGCGTCAACTCATCCACATAGTCCTGCATTGGGCGTGGGTTTTGATCACGACGGCTTTCAATATTTAAGCGCAATAATGGCTCAGTATTTGAAGCACGTACATTAAAACGCCATGACCCAAAATCCAGACTGACGCCATCGGTTTGGTCAATTGTTGGGTTTTGGCTAGCATAATGCTCAAAGATTTTTTGGATGGTGGCTTGAGTATCGGCCACTTTAAAGTTAATTTCGCCAGAACAGGGGAACTTGGCAATCATTTCTTCGACTAGACTGGATAGTGCTTGTCCTGTTTCAGACAATACCGAAACTGCCAATAACCATGGAATCATACCGCTGTCACAATAGGCGAAATCACGGAAATAGTGGTGTGCACTCATTTCACCGCCGTAAACGGCATTGTGCTCACGCATTACATCTTTAATAAAGGCATGTCCAGATTTAGATTGAATCGCTTCACCCTGATATTGCGCGACTACATCAAAGGTATTCCAGACCAAACGCGGGTCATGCACAATTTTTTCGCCTGCTTGTTTGAGCAAAAACGCCTGTGCCAATAAGCCAACAATATAATAACCTTCAATAAACTGGCCTTTTTCATCGAACAAGAAACAGCGGTCAAAGTCACCATCCCACGCAATGCCCATGTCGGCTTGATGCTCTAATACGGTATTGCGGGTGCTATCACGGTTTTCCACTAAAATTGGGTTCGGGATACCATTGGGGAAAGTACCATCGGCATCATTGTGAATTTTGACAAACTCAACAGGGATATTCAGAGCTTTGAATTTTTGCTCAATCGCATCGACCACATGTCCTGCAGCGCCATTGCCTGCATTCATGACCAGTTTCATTGGGCGAATTTTGCTAGGCTCGATATAAGTCATTAAATGGTCAATAAATTGAGGCAAAATATTGTAGCTTTGAGTGCTACCTTTGTGCTCAACTGGGGTAAATTCGCCCGATTCTGCCAAAGCCTGAATGTCTTTTAGGCCGGTATCGGCACTAATCGGGCGCGCATTTTCGCGTACCAACTTCATGCCGTTGTAGTCCATCGGGTTATGACTGGCGGTTACTTCAATGCCACCTTGCACATCTAAATGAAAAGCCGCGAAATAGACTTCTTCTGTGCCTGTCATTCCCAAGTCGAGCACATTGACCCCTGCATCATTTAAACCACGAATGGTGGCCTGCTTTAAGCCTTCGCTGCTAAGGCGAATATCGCAGCCAATTACAACGGTTTTAGGTTGGTAAATTTGTCCGTAAGCACGACCAATTTTATAGGCAATCTCTTCATTGAGTTCTGTGCCCAATTTTCCGCGAATGTCATAGGCTTTAAAACAGGTTAATGTGCTCATGTATTGTCCTAAATATTTGGAAAAATCGTATTGCTGCCTATGATAATCGAACTATGTGCAATGTGCTGTATAGAATGGAAGATCAATTGCTTGAAGATGTTTCAGGTCAAAGACTATGGATGAGAAAAGATGTTGTGATGGGCAAAGGTGTTTTTCATGAGTAAGAAGTTGGTTAAAATACGGCTCAGACTTATGTGTTCGATATGATTGAAGATGGAATTACAGAAAAGTACTTTAGAGCCAGAGCAGAAACTTTCTGCGCCACAGAAAAAATTTCAGAAATTATGCCAAAAAATTGAGCAGGAACAGCTACGTTTGAATGAATGGCAGACCGCACAAGCCGATATTCAGGCACGTGCCAGCCGTGAAATTTTACCGACTTATGCGCAATTGCGTGAAGTTATATTTCAGCAAATTCAACAATTGCTTCAGCAAAAACAACAAAAAGTGACGGCAGCCCAGCAAACTAAGCTGGATCAAAAAATTGAGCAACTCAGTTTACAACTTTTGGATTCGCAGCAGATGTCTACCGAACAAGTTCAGTTTTTAACAGAATTGCTGAACAGTTATGGGCATCATATTGAATTGCTAGACACAGATGATGTGGATTTAAGATCTGAAGCTAAAACAGCAACAGAGTCAGAAGACGAAAATGTTGAACAATGTGAACAAAATAGTTTTGAACATGATGAGTCTGAACAAGAGCGCTTGGCACAGCTCAAGCTAGAAAGTTTGAAGCATTTTCTTTGTGAAGAATATGACCTAGATCTAGATTTTTTTGATTTTCAGCATGATCCATTAGATTTAGATGACTTTATAAAAAAATTTGAACAAAAAATGGAAGAACAAGAGGAGCTGGATTTTTTAAGTCAGTTGAGTAGTGCGCAAAAAGCTTTTGCCGAACAGCAAATTGCCCGTGAAAAAGCCAAAGCAGCAAAAAAACAGCAACAGCGTGAAGAAGCCAAGAAACTAGCAAATCAGTCCATTAAAGCGATTTACTTAAAAATTACAGCGTGGATTCACCCAGATCGTGAGCAAGATGAGCAGAAAAAACAAGAAAAAACCGTATTGATGCAGCAAGCCAATCAGGCTTATGAAGCCAATGATTTATTGACATTGTTAAATTTGCAAATTCAGTTGGGTCAGCAGCATAATTTGTCTTTCGCCAATCAACAATTAAAAGCGTATAACCTGCTTTTAGAAGAACAGTTAGAAACTTTGCAAATGCAAGTAGATGACATTATTTACTCTTTTAATTGGAGTCAGTTTTTATATTCTAACCGTAAAATTAAAGTGCAGGATTTGTATCGAAAATATGAGCAAGACTATCGACATGTTCAACAAAAATTAGCTCGAGCGCAAGAGATACTGGAAAAATATCAAGACCTTAAACAATTAAAGCAATTGATGCGCAGTCAATATGTGTGGGAAATGCATGCTGTGATGATGTAGACATATTGAGGTTTGGGGCTGGAATAAGGTGAAGCTTGGGCTTGCAATAGCGATATTAGCAGTGATGACAAAGATTCATTGATTAGCAAGTCTTTGTAATATATTTTGACGTGTAGCAGTGCTGAATAGATTGACAGAATGAGGTAAACTAAATTCCTAAGTTTTCACTTAAATTTGAATGGCTTAGAGAGGTTTGGCTTTGAATGTTTATGCAAAAAAGTAGTCTTTATTTACAATATTCCTTTTGAGTGAATCCAAGTTATGCTCAGGTTGGGCCGTTCGGCTACTATCTCCAAGTGAAAGAGGACTCCACCCGTCAGTCAGGGTGGAGAGGTGAATTTCACAAATTTCAACCTTGTTGATTCTGAATATATTGTTTGATTATTTCCAAAGGCGCACCACCACAAGACCCTGCAAAATATGATCTTGACCATAAAACAGGTTTTGTATAATTCCCTCTCAAGTCTAAAAACTCATTTCGCATTCTTCTACTTGTTACAGACTTTAAATTATTAACCAATTTGCTTAACTGTACCGTTGGTGGATACTGAATAAGCATGTGAACATGGTCGGATTCACCATTACATTCCTTTAATTCAGCATCAAAATCTTTACATATTTCAGTTGCACACTCATTGAAATATTTATGATGCAACTCACCTAGTATTTTTTTTCGATATTTCGTTATAAAAACTAAATGAACATGAAGATTAAAGGCTGAATGTCGGTTTTTATATATCTCACTCATTGAAAAAATATACCTAAAATGTTAGAATCAGCACCATATTAACAGATACACACTCATTAATGAAAATCAACAAAGCGTATAAATTTAGGCTTGAGCCTAATGTCGAGCAAGAGGTTATTTTAAATAATCTCGTTGGCTCTGCACGCTTTGTTTGGAATCAAATATTAGCAATTTCATTTGAAATGTTTGCTCAAAATAAACACATTAATGCGGTGAATCTAGTAAAAAAGATAACAGCACTGAAAAAGAATCCTCAGTTTAGCTTTTTAGATGGAAATTCCAATGCTGTGTCACTTCAACAAAAAGTTCGTGATCTTGCATCAGCATGGGGGAAGTTTTTCAACCCTAAAGAACATGCTCGACTAAAAGAAAAAAAGCGCAAACCTAAGAAACCTAAATTTTTTAAATTGGCTGATGGTACTGAGGTTCAGTTGCGCCCACTTATGCCTAGATTTAAGAAAAAATCAGACGGTTATGATTCCATTCGCCTTGTACAATTCGATAAATACTGTTGGGTTAAAGGAAATAAACTCAAACTCCCTAATGGCGTAGGTGTTATTAAATTCAGGAAGTCGCAAGAGATTCTAGGCAAAATAAAAAATGTGACGATCAGTAAGGTGTCAGGACGTTGGTACGTTTCATTCTGTACTGAAACAGAACTTACTGAAATGCCGATCCACCCATCAAAATCAGCGATTGGTGTTGATCTTGGTGTTAAGAAATTAATCACTACCTCAAATGGTCAGGTCTTTGACCCGATCAATAGCTTTAAAACCAATCAGATTAAATTAGCTAGACTTCAACGGAAGCAGAGAAAGAAAGTTAAATTTAGTCAAAATTGGAAAAAACTGAATTTTAAAATCAATAAACTACATCATCACATTGCCAATATTCGTCATGACTACTTGCAAAAAATCACTACAACGCTCAGCAAAAACCACGCAATGATTGCTGTTGAGGATTTAAAAGTAGCAAATATGTCGAAGTCAGCAAGTGGCACAATCGAAAATCAAGGAAAGAATGTAAAAGCTAAGTCAGGCTTAAACAAATCAATCCTAGATCAAGGTTGGGGCATGCTCGTTAGTATGTTGGAATATAAGCAACAATGGCGAGGTGGATTACTTGTAAAAGTTGATCCGAAGTACACAAGTCAAACCTGCTGTGAATGTGGTCATGTAGCAAAAGAAAACCGACAAACTCAAGCTAAATTTGAGTGTGTCGGATGCGGTTATGTTGCGAATGCGGATTTAAACGCATCTCGTAATATATTGTCGGCAGGACATGCCGTTTTGTCTGTGGAGGGTGGATGCGGTAAAGGTCGCCCTAAGAAGCAGAAAGCAAGCGAAATCCGTGAGGAAGTCGCCTAAGAGCTTTGCTTTTAGAATCCCCCACTTGAGTGAAAACGAAAGTGGTGGGAGTATGTCAAACCAGCAGCAGGGCTTAGGCTGGTTACAGTTTTTAAGGGAAACCCAGCATGGCGGGATTCTGGCAGATGATATGGGCTTGGGGAAAACAGCACAAACTTTAGCCCATTTACTCATGGAAAAGCAGGCTGGATATTTGCGGGACAGACCCGCCTTAATTGTTGCACCCACATCGCTGATGCATAACTGGTTCAAAGAAGCGGAGAAATTTACCCCAGAGCTCAAGGTATTGCTGCTACAGGGGCCCGATCGCCATCAGTATTTTGAGCAGATTCCGCACTATGATATTGTGTTAACCACCTATCCGCTTCTGGCGAGAGATGAAGAGCAACTAAAGCAATATGAATATCATCAACTCATTTTGGATGAGGCGCAGAATATCAAAAATCCGCGCGCCAAAGCTGCACAGGTAGTACGGCAATTAACAGCGCGACATCGTCTATGTCTAACCGGTACACCTATGGAAAATCATTTGGGTGAGCTGTGGGCACTATTTTATTTCCTGATGCCAGGATTTTTATATTCACAAGAAATTTTTAATAAAAAGTACCGTCATCCGATTGAAAAGCGCGGTGATGAGCAGTTAAGACAAAAGTTGGTCAACCGGATTAAGCCCTTCATTTTACGTCGCTTGAAAACTGACGTAGCCAAAGAGTTGCCAGAAAAAACCACGATTGAAGTCAATATTGATATGAATGACCAGCAATCCAAGTTATATGAGGCTGTTCGTGCCACGATGCAGGCAAGCATTCAGAAAATTGTGGCAGAAAAAGGCTTTAAACGTAGTCAAATTCAAATTTTAGATGCCTTACTGAAGCTACGTCAGGTGTGCTGCCATCCTAGCTTACTAAAGCTGGATTCAGTGAAAATTGGGCAGGCGCATTCTGCCAAACTTGAACAGTTGATGGATATGGTCGTTCCAATGGTGGAAGAGGGGCGAAAAATTCTTATCTTCTCTCAGTTTACCTCAATGTTGGAACTGATTGAACAACAGTTTCATCACGCAGAAATTGGCTATGTGAAGCTGACTGGAAAGACCAAAAAGCGAGATGAAGTCATTACAGCGTTTCAGTCTGGACAAGTGCCGGTATTTTTAATCAGTCTGAAAGCAGGAGGGGTCGGTTTGAATCTAACTGCCGCAGATACGGTCATTCACTATGATCCATGGTGGAACCCTGCTGCTGAAGATCAAGCTTCAGATCGTGCATGGCGGATTGGACAGGACAAGCCGGTATTTGTCTATAAGCTGATTACTAATAAAAGCATAGAAGAAAAAATTCTTGCCTTACAGCAAAATAAAGCAGAACTGGCACACTCTATTCTAAGTACAGATCATGAAGGCGAAGCGAAACTGACGGAAAATGACGTGATGAACTTGTTTGAGAAATTTTAGTTTGGTTTCAGATTACCCTAATCATCTGTAAGTATCTGAAAGTCCGGATGCAATTTTTTCCAATGTTCTCTTAATTTTTCTTTATGAACAGAAATCATAGGTAAGTCTAGTAATAGCACTGGCCATACCGACCGTGCTTTGTCCATGATCGCGTGAAGTTGTTTTTCAATAACACGCCATGGAACACCGACTTTTTCAGCCCATTGTTCAAAGTGTTTCATCTCAGCTAAATACCAATCTTTATTTTTGGCAAGATTTAAGGCGAAATGACGCTCATTTTCAATATATACACTTGTCATCAATATATCGTATGCAGGGGATAATCTTGGCGTTGTTTTATCGTGATAAATCATACTCCAGTTCTTTAAGTGTGCATCTCCATTGGCGAGCAAAATGTTGACAAGTAAGCGGCTGGCAAATTGCTGAATATCAAAAATTTTGTTATCTGAAAATTGATAAATGATCTTTCCTATCTGCTCATAATTTGTGGTGCTGTATTTCTGATGTGGATATGCGCCGAAGATCTGAGCAAAATCTTCGATGTGAATAAGGTCTGTAGTATCAGCAGTACTCTGTCTATCAAATCTTTTGATTGCGAAAGCATATTGCTCTTGGGGTAAATTTAATGGTGGAAGGTCTTGTAAAAGGGCCATATCCACCAAGCGAATCTCAGGGACATCTATTCCGACCGTTTTGGCAAGGGTCATCATAGAATATTCATTTAGCGGAACAAAAGCATGTCTGGAAGAAGGAGTTTTGATAATCCAGTCCCCGAGTAGAGTCGTTTCCGTTGCCTGTGCTAGTGTAAAACGCCCATCTTTGGCTTTCATGGAAAACTTCATTTGGACGCCGGCCAAGGAAAACTTATTATCTGTTCGAATCTCTTGCTTTAAAATTTGATCTGGATTCGAGATCTGCAGTTTGAATTTTATTTCATCTGGAATTTCTTCTGGATCTAATGGAGTCGCAATCAGTGCTCCAGGTAAATCATGACCTAAATCTGCCAATAACTGAAATTCATTGTCTATATGTACTTTGAGGCTTTGTGCAATCAGTTCACGTAATGCCCCTTCTGGTAGCAAGTTTGATAGCAAGGGGTGTAAGCGCTGATGTGTAACATAGGTCTTTTCTAAAATTTTATCCGCTTGTCAACGGCATTCTAAAATTGACCCCTTTTACCTTACAAATGGCAAAGTAAAATTGACCCCTTTGATCTCGTATTAAGTTTCAACCTGGGGCTGAATCCCAATTCTTTTTTTATCCTTCAAACGA
>NZ_JACAXD010000017.1:1204-67291 GCF_013391485.1 Acinetobacter sp. SwsAc5 | reverse complement strand
AAAATCATTTGAATGATTTCTTCTTGGTCTACGTGCCATAAAATACTCCATATATTGATGTTTATAACATCATTTGAGGAGCAGAATATCACTTATAGGAGTTGTTCAAATTTACGGATCCATCTCTATCGTACGCTTGACCAATAAAGTAACATGAGTAGAGAAAAGAAATCAGGTTTTATAGTGTACTGCGTCTGACGCAAATATGCGATAACCCATTCAGTTATATGCACAATTTGTAACATAGCAGGTATGGAGATGATAATGTTTCGTTCTCGGTGGAAGTACTTATTACTCAGTTATTTATTCTGGACGCCTGCTGCACAGGCGGAAATTCGCGCATGGACGGTCAATAACAGTAAAATTAATGTAGATGTAGTGGAAGTGACGCAGTTGTCACAGCTAGGCTTATATCTGAAAGATCAGCAAGGGAAACCGTATCAGCAAATTTCACAATTACAAAAAAATCTACAGTCTTGTGAAAACATGCAATTTGCCATGAATGCAGGCATGTTTCATCCAGATTATTCGCCTGTGGGTTTGTATGTGGAACAAGGACGACAACTTAAAAAGCTGAACCGACAGCAACAGGGATGGGGGAATTTTTTAATTCAGCCCAATGGTGTACTGGCGTGGAATCATCAACGGGTGTTTTTAGGAACAACCCAACAATATGCCAATCAAGCGTTCAAAGCGCAGTATGCGACACAGTCTGGCCCAATGTTAGTTATTAATCGCCAGTTAAATTCACGTTTTTTGGCAGACAGTATTTCTTATAAAATTAGAAATGGGGTTGGGTTAAAAGACCAAAGCCTGTACTTTGTGATTAGCAAGACGCCCGTAACTTTTCATCAATTTGCCACCTTTTTTAAAGATGAGCTGCAAACGCCAAATGCCTTGTATTTAGATGGTTCGATTTCTACAGCGTATATTCCGCAATTACAACGTCATACTCATCCACATCGCAATTTAGGTCCAATTTTAGCTTATATAGATCATCAAGGCTGTAAACCCTAACATTGGAATTTGGTTTTGGCTTGGCTGAATTTATTGTCCAATAAAACCTAAGGCTGTGCCTTGCATCCTGCAGATTTTGACTGCTTCTTCGCTTTTCATTTGTTTGACTTCATTTTCAAATTGCTTTTTTTGTTGTTTAAGTTGCTCATCTGAAATACCCATGTTTTTAGCAAAACTTTCCATTTTCTCCCAAGTTTCGGCACATTCTTTCGGCATTGGGCTACAGGCTGTTAAACTTAGGCTGAGTAGGGCAAGACAGCTAAGGCTAGTTTTTTTCATTGTCATTTTCTCTGTTTGAATAATTCGAATTTATTGGTGTGATGATTATGTGTAGAAATATTAGCGCATGATTATGAAGATATGATTGACTGCGTTTGAAAAGATTAGCGTTTTTGTGCAAGCTCAAGCACGTATTAAGATTTATAAAATTTATTGTTTTAAGTGCCAATATATTTGAAGCAATTAAAAAAGGCACTTAGTTCAACTAAATGCCTTTTTTATCATATTCCATTACTGGAATGGTAGATGCTGGAGTTCATTTAACTCTTTGCGGCTATAACCTCGCGAAGCGAGAACCTTCTTAATCCCGATAATGACATCTTCATCTGTGGCTTTGGTTAAAGCTTCGAGAAGTTGTTCATTTGTCTTGCAAGAGCAATCATTTTCAACACAAGCAATTTGATTTTTATGCTCGTTTTGCTGTTCTGTAGAGAACAACTTTTGCCAAAAACTCATAGAGCCTTCATTCACAACCTAACATAGATCGAAATATAGCCAATATAAAAAATAAATCAAGTCGACCTAAGTGATAAAAGCAGCAATCGAGTTGCAGAATTTTCGATGATATTGCATTTTTTTAACGAAATTATGACAGCTAAAGGGCTTGTAATGCTTTAACTGATTCATTTACATCATAATATTTACAAGTGCTCAAAAGCAGAACTTGTAAATATTGAAGAAAAATGCAACAAATTGTTTAAATCTTTTCCAGTAAAACAGCCGATTCAACATGATGGGTGTATGGGAATTGATCAAACAGTGCAAATTTCGTCACTTTATGGCTTTGACACAAGGTTTTTAAATTGTCATGCAAAGTGTCTGGGTTGCACGAAATATAAATAATACGTTTAAAACGCTGTAGGAGTTTTAAGGTGTCATCGTCAATTCCTGCGCGTGGCGGATCGACAAAGACCGTATCAAAATCATAACTTGCAAGATCAATGTTCGCTTCTTGCAAGCGGCGGAATTCACGCTCACCGTTATAGGCTTGAGTAAACTCTTCAGCCGATAAGCGTGCCACTTGAATATTCTCAATCTGGTTTTGTTCAATATTCCACTGCGCTGCATATACCGAAGATTTAGCCAGTTCTGTGGCAAGTACACGACGGAAACGAGTCGATAGCGGCAGGGTAAAGTTACCATTACCACAATAAAGTTCTAATAAATCTTGCTCAGAATGTTCGGCAACCGTACATGCCCATTCCAGCATTTTTTGGCAAACTTGCGCGTTTGGCTGGGTAAAGCTGCTTTCAATTTGCTTATAGGTATAAGTGCGCTCAAAAACCTGTAATTGTTCAACTACATACTCATCGGATAGCACGAATTTTTGCCCACGGCTGCGTCCAATCAGTTTAATGTTTAATGCTTTGCTCAAAGCTTGGGCTGCAGGCTCCCAATCAGATTCAAGTTTGCGGTGATAAAGCAGTGAAACCAACATTTCGCCACTTAAAGTCGCTAAAAAATGCACTTCAAATAAACGAGCCGATAATACGGGATCGGCTTTCAGGGCGGCTAACAGCTTTGGCATTAATAAGTTAATGCTGCGGTCTGCAATCGGAAACTCATCTACACGAATAACTTTTTTCTGCTTATCTTCACTGCGTTCAAACATGGCATAAAACAGATCATCTTCAATATGCCAAATTCGGAACTCTGCCCGCATACGGTAGTTGTGTTCTGGTGAGGCAAATACTTGCAAGGCAGGCGGGTTATATTCGGCAAATTGGGCAGAAATACGGGCAACTTTTGCATCAAGTTGTTGCTGATAAGATGAGGTCATATGCAGTAAACATCACAAACACAGAGAAAGAGCGATGGTAACAAAGTTTTAAAGAGATACCTAAAACTATTATGAAAATGATGCAATCCTGCAAGATGTCAAAATAGCCTAAGCATGTTGATGACATCTTACAAGTGGAAAAATTTAGATACTGTAATTACTTTAAACTTGATGTAATTGATCGAACAATTGCTGCATGCCCTCAGTGGCAGTTTTGGAAATCCGTTGAAATTGAGCAGGAAGTTGGGCTTGCATGGCTTTTGGGTCAATATAATAAGCCTGACAATTTGCAGGAATTTCGTGTACTAATCCAGCAACAGGGTACACCACCAAACTTGTACCAATCACAATAAAAATATCGGCATCTTGAATCAAATCCAGTGCTTCTTCATAGGCAGGAACTGCTTCGCCAAACCAGACCACATGCGGACGTAAAGGATAGCCTTGTGGGCAAAGATCCTGTTGCAAGTTCAGCGAGTCACCTTCAATTGGAAAAAATTCTGTCGTGTATTGTGCATGAGGCCCTGAGCTTTTGGCTAAACGAATATTGCCGTGTAAATGCAAAACTTCTGAACTGCCTGCACGTTCATGCAAATCATCAATATTTTGGGTGATCACTTGTACATCAAAATCATCTTCAAGTTCAGCAATTAAGCGATGCGCCAAGTTAGGCTGCGCATTAAGAATGTTTTTACGACGTTCATTATAAAAGCGTTGGACTAATTCAGGATTCCTTGCCCATGCTTCAGGACTTGCGACATCCTCCACGCGATGTTTTTCCCATAAGCCATCACCATCTCTAAAGGTATTGATTCCACTTTCTGCGCTCATACCTGCACCCGAAAAAACCACTAATTTACGCATGTTTTATTCTCTTGATGGATGGTTAGATTTGAGTATAAGTGCCGAAAATAGAAACACAAATCTACAGCTCATTTTTTCAGAATTTTAAGTATCTAAATATGTGAAAGTTTAGTGTTGTCTATAACTTTGCTGAATAATTGAATCAAAGTTCACTTTTTATTGCTTGTTATTTCATTTTAATGATAGAACATAAAGTAAAGTAGTATGACGCTGCAAAATCAAATATTGATGAACCAGAACCTATAATAATGTGCAGAGGATGCCATGTCACAACACAATCCATCGCCAAATCACACGCCTGCAACTCACAGTGAAAAAGTGAAATTTGATTGGAAAGATCCTTTTTTGCTTGAACAGCAATTGACTGAAACCGAACGTATGATTCGTGATAGTGCCTATGCTTATTGTCAGGAAAAATTACTGCCGCGGGTACGTGATCAGTTTAGACATGAAACGGTAGATCGCAGCATCTTCCGTGAAATGGGTGAGCTTGGTTTGTTAGGCTCAACCATACCTGAACAATATGGCGGTACAGGTTTAAATTATGTGAGTTATGGGCTAATTTCACGTGAAATTGAACGGGTCGATTCAGGTTATCGTTCAATGGCAAGTGTGCAAAGTTCATTGGTGATGGTGCCAATTTATGAGTTTGGCAGTGAAGCACAAAAACAAAAATATTTACCCAAACTCGCTTCGGGTGAATGGATCGGATGTTTTGGTCTGACTGAACCTGATTTTGGCTCCGACCCTGGCAGTATGAACAGCAGAGCACATAAAGTTGCAGGCGGTTATCGTTTACACGGTGCGAAAATGTGGATTACCAATAGTCCAATTGCCGATGTATTTGTGGTGTGGGCAAAAGAAGTTTCAGCAGATGGGCAAGTGGGTGATATTCGCGGTTTTATTTTAGAAAAAGGTTGGGATGGACTTTCTGCACCAATCATTCAAGGCAAGGTTGGTTTACGCGCTTCAATCACAGGTGAAATTGTCATGGACAATGTTTTTGTGCCTGAAGAAAATATGTTACCTGAAGTGCGTGGTTTAAAAGGGCCGTTCACTTGTTTAAATAGTGCACGTTATGGCATTGCTTGGGGTGCTATGGGTGCGGCTGAGTTTTGTTGGCATACTGCGCATCAATATACGATGGATCGGATTCAGTTCGGACGTCCTTTGGCGGCCAATCAGCTCATTCAAAAGAAACTTGCCGATATGCAAACCGAAATCGCGCTGGGTTTACAAATTGCTTTACGTTTTGGTCGTATGAAAGATGAGGGTATTGCTTCACTCGAAGGTACTTCGCTGATTAAACGCAACAACTGTGGCAAGGCCTTAGAGATTGCTCGTATGGCGCGCGATATGCTTGGTGGGAATGGTATCAGTGATGAATATGGCGTGGCGCGGCATTTGGTCAATTTGGAAGTCGTGAATACCTATGAAGGGACGCACGATGTGCATGCGCTAATTTTAGGTCGTGCGCAAACGGGTATCGCGGCTTTTGCCAATTAAATCTAGATCTAAACTAAATCTAGGTCTAATGATGCTACGGTGGAAAATATTGCAAACCACATTTTCCACCGTTTTACTTTAGCTGTTTAGTTCTAAAAATTGGCTAATTTCCTGATTAAATTTCAACGGTTCGGTCAGTAAAGGGGTATGCCCAGATTGGTGAAATATGACTTGTTTCGCATTCGGCATAGCTTCTACCACTTGACGTTGTCCTTCTGCCGCATACAAGGTCGATTGTGCGCCTGTAAAAAAGACTGTCGGACAACCCAGTTGAGTTAAAGCCTCACGATAATCTTCCTGATGGTGTAAATAATTGTCGATATACCAGCGTAAATAATCTAAACGCTGTGTAGGTAAAATATAGCGTTGTAAAACAGGACGTTTGACGGCCAGTTTAAATAAAAACGGACTGATTTTATTGCTGGCTTGTAATTCTATAAATTCTAGCCAAAGTTCGACTAAGTTTTTACGCTGCAACACATCCATTTGTTGAATATCAGTATATTGCGCGTGATCATGTAAAAACTCGGACAGATGAATCAATAACTGTTTAAATTGTTGATGTTGATTGCCAAATAAGCCATAAGGCCAGTTTTCATCTACCCCAATTTTTGGTGCTTGGTCAATTTGTAAATAACTGCTTAAATGCGCAGCCAATTGTCCATATTGCATGCCATGCATGGCAGTGGTTGCCCCCATGGAATAGCCAATCAGTTTAAATTGTTGCAGGTTCTGTTGTTGAAGCAGACTGTTTAAATCTTGCCAATGGCTCGAAATAGCATCCAGTTCTGGAACGGCACACAGGTTTGAACCCCCAAAACCACGCCAGTCTGGAATAATAAAACGATACTGCTTTTTATGTTGATACAGAAATGGCAACCATTGCCAACTGTGCATGCCTAAACCTGAAAGCACAACCACAGGCTCACCTTGACCAAATTCACGTACAAATAGAGCTTCGCCATCGGGCATGCGGTAAAAAGGCATCAGCATTTCCTTGCATGGTTGTAATTAAAGATGCGTTATTCTTTATAGCATAGCCTGATCATTTCTGTATGGTGAGCAACCCTGATTTCACATTGATGTGGTTGCTATTACTTAAAAATATACTTTTAAGATGAGGCTTCGGCATCAAACTTTTTCAGTTCAGGAATCACATTTTCTAGCCATTCAATCCAGCCAATTTCCTGATCTATCCCTAGCTGCAAAATCATTTTATGAATATACAGGGTACGGTTGTTCGCAGGTGCTTGGCTAAAGTCTTTGGCAAAAATCTGTTGATAGGTGTGCAACTTGGCTTTGTGAAGCAGCAAATGTCGTTCTAGTTCGGGTAAGACGCTGTTGCCGCCAAGTTGGGCTTCGGCACGTAAACGTACCATAAGTTCTTCGCGTAATTGTGCAGGCGGGCTTTGCTCGACCATCCAGTTTGCCAGTTCATGCCGCCCCAAAGCTTCTACCTGATAGGTTTTGCTACGACTGCTAGAATCTTCATCTTCTAAGGTTGAAATCCAACCTTTTTTCAGCATGGTATTTAGTTCGCGATAAATTTGTTGATGGGTCGCATTCCAGAAAAACCCCATAGAGCGGTCAAAACGGCGTGCCAATTCAATACCGTTACTGGGTTTTTCAATTAAACTGGTCAATAAAACGTGAGCGAGCGACATAAACAGAGCAACTTTATTTTTTTCAGCTGTAATTATGCAACATGTTGCATAAAAATTAAATCTAGAATATAAAAGTATGCAACAAGTTGCATTAAGCATAAAACAGCCAGCATTTTTGCCAGAAGGGAGATTCTATGTCTGACTATCCACATTTACTTGCGCCTTTAGATTTAGGCTTTACCACTTTAAAAAATCGGGTCTTAATGGGTTCAATGCACGTTGGACTAGAAGAAGCACCGGGTGGATACGAACGTATGGCGGCTTTTTATGCAGAGCGTGCCAAAGGTGGCGTTGGGCTGATTGTAACAGGTGGTATTTCACCGAATGATGCAGGCTTAACCTTTGCGGGCGGCAATAAACTTGATACTCGTCAAGAAGCAGAAAAACATAAAGTGGTGACTCAGGCTGTGCATGATGCAGGCGGCAAAATTGCTTTACAGATTTTACATACGGGACGTTATTCCTATCAGCCCGATATTGTCGCACCGTCAGCAATTCAGGCGCCGATTAACCCAAGTAAACCACATGCACTAACATCGGCAGAAGTACAGCAAACCATTGCCGACTTTGTGAATTGTGCCAAATTGGCACAATACGCAGGCTATGATGGTGTCGAAATCATGGGTTCGGAAGGCTATTTAATTAATGAGTTTATTGTTGCGCGTACCAACCATCGTGATGATGAATGGGGCGGCAGTTATGAAAACCGTATTCGTTTCCCAATTGAAATTGTTAAACGTACCCGTGCAGAAGTGGGTGAAAACTTTATTATTATTTACCGCTTGTCGATGTTGGATTTAGTCGAAGGCGGTTCGAGTTTTGAAGAAGTGGTGCAATTGGCACAAGCGATTGAAAAAGCAGGTGCAACCATTATCAATACAGGGATTGGCTGGCATGAAGCACGTATCCCAACCATTGCTACCAAAGTCCCTCGCGCAGCTTTTACATGGGTGACAGAGAAATTAAAAGGTTTGGTTAAAGTGCCACTGATCACTTCAAACCGTATTAACACCCCTGAAATGGCTGAGCATGTTTTGGCTGCAGGACATGCCGATATGGTATCGATGGCACGTCCAATGTTGGCAGATGCTTTCTTTGTGCAAAAAGCAGAGCAAGGTCGCAGTGATGAAATCAACACATGTATAGGTTGTAACCAAGCTTGTTTAGACCATATTTTCTCAATGAAGATTGCTTCATGTTTGGTCAATCCACGTGCTTGCCATGAAACAGAACTCATTTTTAAAGAAGTAACACAGACTAAAAAAATTGCGGTGATTGGTGCAGGGCCTGCAGGTTTGAGCTTTGCAACCTATGCTGCAGAACGTGGGCATCAGGTGACGATTTTTGAAGCATCGAATCAAATTGGTGGGCAGTTTAATATTGCTAAAACCATTCCTGGTAAAGAAGAGTTTTACGAAACTTTGCGCTATTTCAAACGCCAAATTGAGCTGCAACCGAATATTAAATTGGTATTGAATCATACGGCTAGTTTTGAACAATTGCTCAATGCTGACTTCGATGATGTGGTTGTGGCAACAGGTGTAACCCCGCGTCAATTGGATATCGCAGGTATTAATCACCCTAAAGTGCTGAGCTATATTGAGGTATTAAAAGAGCGTAAGCCTGTAGGTCAACGTGTTGCGATTATTGGCGCTGGTGGTATTGGTTTTGATACTGCAGAATATTTAAGCCATGAAGGTGAAAGTGGTAGTCTAAATCCTGAAAAATTCTACGATGAATGGGGAATTGATACCAATTATGCGCATGTCGGTGGTTTAAAAGCAGCAAAAGTTGAAGAATCGCCACGTGAAATTTATTTATTGCAACGTAAAGCATCATCCGTGGGTGCTGGCTTGGGTAAAACAACAGGCTGGATTCATCGTACAGGTTTAAAAAACCGTGACGTTAAAATGATTGCAGGGGCAAGTTATGACCTGATTGATGATCAAGGCTTGCACATCACCGTCAATGGTCAAAGTACAGTGCTCGAAGTTGATCATGTGGTGATTTGTGCAGGGCAAGAGTCTTACACCGCCATGTATGAGCAATTACAGGCAGCAGGCAAAAATGTGCATTTAATTGGTGGGGCGAAAGAAGCAGGCGAGTTAGATGCCAAACGTGCAATTCGTCAGGGTGCTGAATTGGCAGCGAAAATTTAATGTAATTCCTTCTCCCTCTCCTTTGGGAGGGGGCTGGGGAGAGAGTTAATAATCGCTTCTGCCCAGTGCAGCAGTGCTTCAGTCTCACTCAGGGACTCTGCATAGAAATGAAATATCAAAACAAAAAAAAGGAACTTAACATGACTTTGGAAACAACAAAATTAGCGGTACAGCGTTGGCATACAATGCTGCAAAACCATGATATGTCTATTTTGAGTGAATTGCTGGCAGATGATGTGGTGTTTCGTTCACCTGTAGCGTACCAACCTTATGCGAGTAAACAAGTGGTATTTTTTATTTTGACCAATGTAATTCAGGTCTTTGAAAACTTTACTTATCACCGTGAGTTTTATACTGAAGATGGTTGCAATGTTGTACTTGAATTTTCCGCCAATGTGGGAGATAAAAAACTTAAAGGAATTGATATGATTCAATTCAATACACAAGGACAAATTGTGGACTTTGAAGTGATGATTCGCCCGAAAAGTGGTTTAGAGGCATTGGCTGTGCAAATGGGACAACGTATGGCTGCCTTTATGCCAACCGAAAAATAAAATACCGCGTGTGTATGGCAATGAAGTTGTTTTATAGAAATCGGTTTCGGGTTGGCATGCTTGAAAGTGCATGTATTGCTTGGGAGTAAAATGATGTCTACATTACAAAAAATAGCGAAAATTACACAAGCGGTTTTAGATCAGGTCACAGGCGCAGATTTACCGACGTTGTATTATCATCCACATGGAGAAATCCGTCGGGTATTGGATTATTTACCACAGCTCAAAGAAAAATACCGTCCAACGCCGTGGCTGTCCAATACACATGCGCATCTTTTATATTTTGATTTAATTAAAAAGAAAACCATTCGTCAGCAGTATGATCGGGTTGATCAACTCACTATGCAAGATGGCGGTATCACCGCAGTTGCTTGGGTGGGTTATGACTTACCTGCAGATACTCCCACAATTGTTTTAATGCATACCATTACAGGTTCTTTGGAAAGTATGCGTGAGTTGGTGCGCGATTTACATCAACAGACACAGTGGCGTATTGCCTTATGTTTACGTCGTGGGCATGGCAATTTACCTATGCCTGTACCACAAATGAATCTGTTTGGTTCGACGCATGATTTGCGTGAACAAATAGTGTTTATTCAGCAACAATTTCCACAATCTGAATTATATGCTGTTGGTTCTTCCGCAGGGACAGGATTATTGGTGCGCTATTTGGGCGAAGAAGGCGAGCAAACCCCAATTAAAGCCGCGTTTGCACTGTGCCCAGGATATAACACTGAACTAGGCTTTCAGCATGTGCATCCTTTTTACAGTAAAGTGATGACCAAAAAATTATTCCAGTTTTTTATTCAGCCCCATCAGGACATTTGGCAAAACGTAAAATCTTTATCGCAAGTGTTAAGTGCGACTACATTGGCAGAGTTTGAAAAGGCGTATTTTGAATTGGCGGGTTTTGAAGATTATGACAGCTACACACAAGCCATTAACCCAATTTATGTGTTTGAGAATGTCAAAATTCCGCTTATGGTTTTAAATGCAGAAGATGACCCAGTGTGCCACATCAAAAACTTTGATCCTTATAAAGAAACCATACGGAAAATGCCAAATATTATGGTAGTGACGACCCGTAAAGGCAGTCATTGTGGTTTTTATGAAGGTGTCGGTTTTACTAAATCTTGGGCATCGCGTTTAATTTCTAATTATTTTAAAGTGCAATCGCAGTTGCTGCAGGCAAGTTAAAGTGAAGCGCACAAACCTATATAGAAATAGGTAGCTGTATTGCAAATGTATTCACGAGTTATCTCAGCGAAGACTCATCCAAATGAATAAAAAACCCAGTACACAATGACTGGGTTTTTTAACGTCAATTCAAATCTAAGATAAGAACTTACACCTTAAAACTGACTTTAACTTAAAGCTTAGTTTTAAGTGAGCACTTAGTTCTCAAGTGCTGGGGTTGCAGCAGCAATCGCAGCGGCAACAGCATCATCTTCAGATTGAGCACCTGTGTTATTGCTTGGACGTGCTTGAGTTGGTTTATCTTCTGCTACAGGAGCTGCCGCTTTCGGCGCAGGCGCAGGTGCAGCAGCAGGTTGTGCAGGTGTTTCACGACGGATTTCAGTTGTGGTGTTCGCTGTTTCAGTGCGCTCCACTTCTACCTGTGCAGGCGCTTCTGGTTCAGTATCTTGAATGTTTTCAACAGGTTCTAGTGGTTCAAATTGAGCAGTTTCAGTAGTTTGTTCAGTTTGAACCTCTACTTGTTCTTGCTCATCTTGCTTTGGCTGTTCTTTTTTTACACATGCAGTTAATAACAACGCCGTTGCAATTGCACCACAAATTAAAAGTTTCTTATTCATAATTGCACAAAATAAAAGATCGGATAGACGGACGTATTATAGCAATAAAATGACAGATGAAAATCCTCTCAAGAAGTTCTAATTTTTTATAGGAAATGCTGATAGAATAACCAATTGTTTATTGTTCTATGAATTGATGCGGAATGACTTTGCTTTATTGGTGCAGAGTAAAGTAAAATTGCGCAACATTGCAGGCCGATTTAGGCTCGATTGTACGAGAAACCCAATGACCCATTTTATTTTCGTGACTGGTGGTGTAGTTTCATCACTAGGTAAAGGTATTTCAGCTGCTTCAGTTGCTGCACTTTTAGAAGCCCGTGGTTTAAAAGTAACCATGGTCAAAATGGATCCATACATTAATGTCGATCCAGGGACAATGAGTCCTTTCCAACATGGTGAAGTTTTTGTCACAGAGGATGGTGCCGAAACTGACTTAGATTTGGGTTATTACGAACGTTTCTTGCGTCGTGCGAAAATGACCAAGTTAAATAACTTTACATCTGGTCGCGTGTATCAAGACGTTCTAAACAAAGAGCGCCGTGGTGATTACTTGGGCGGTACTGTTCAGGTGATTCCACACATTACCGATAATATTAAAGAACGTGTACTTCGCGCTGGCGAAGGCTACGATGTCGCAATCGTAGAAATTGGCGGTACAGTAGGCGACATTGAATCTCTCCCATTCATGGAATCTGTACGTCAATTGATGGTGGAATTAGGGCATAAGCGTACTATGCTCATGCACTTAACTTTATTGCCATATATCAAATCTGCGGCAGAGTTAAAAACCAAGCCAACTCAACACTCAGTTAAAGAATTGTTATCTATCGGTATTCAGCCAGATATTCTCATCTGCCGTACTGAACATGATGTTGATGCTGACACTACCCGTAAAATTGCGTTATTTACCAACGTAGAAGCACGTGCGGTTGTGGTATGTAAAGATGCCAAAACCATCTACCAAATTCCGCGTACATTCTATGAACAAGACGTTGATGATTTAATTTGTGAGCGTTTTGGCTTCAATGATCTTCCAGAAGCAGATTTATCTGATTGGGATAACGTAGTTGATGCATTATTGAACCCTGAATACAGCGTTCGTGTGGCGATGGTGGGTAAATATGTTGAACTGCCAGATGCCTATAAATCTGTAAACGAAGCATTATTGCATGCGGGTATTCAAAACCGCGTCAAAGTTGAAATTGACTATGTCAATGCAGAAGACCTTGAAAGCCAAGACGTTAATACTGTACTTAAAGATGCCGATGCAATTTTAGTTCCGGGCGGCTTTGGTGAGCGCGGTACCGAAGGTAAAATGCAAGCCATCAAATATGCACGTGAAAACGGTGTCCCATTCTTGGGAATCTGTTTGGGTATGCAATTGGCTGTGATTGAATATGCACGTAATGTGGCAGGTATTGCCGATGCAAGTTCAACAGAGTTTAACCGTTCGACTAAGTCGCCACTTATTGGTTTGATTACTGAATGGTTAGATGAGCGCGGCGAAGTTCAACAGCGTTCTGTCGATTCTGACTTGGGCGGCACTATGCGTTTAGGTGCACAAAAATCTGAATTGGTTGAAGGTACCAAAACTCGTGAAGTGTATGGTTCTGCAGAAATTGTAGAGCGCCATCGCCATCGCTATGAAATGAATAACCGTTATATTCCTGTGCTTGAAGAAGCAGGTCTTAAAATTTCGGGTTATTCACCAATTCAGCACTTGGTTGAAACTGTTGAAATTCCGCAACATCCTTGGTTTATTGCGGTACAATTCCACCCAGAATTTACCAGCTCGCCACGTGATGGACATCCATTGTTTGCTGGCTTTATCGGTGCGGCAAAACAACAGCATCAAAAAACCAAATAAGATGGCTTTAGGGATAAACTAGGAAGTTGAAATGTCACAATTAAAACCACAAGAAATTGTACGTTTGGGTGATATACAAATGGCGAATCATTTGTCATTTGTATTGTTTGGCGGCATGAATGTACTTGAGTCTAAAGACCTTGCATTTGAAATTGCTGAAACTTATGTGGATATTTGCACACGCTTAAATATCCCGTATGTATTCAAAGCCAGTTTTGACAAAGCCAACCGTTCTAGCCTGAACTCATTTCGTGGTCCCGGTTTAGAAAAAGGCATTGAATGGCTGGCTGACATTAAAAAGCATTTTAATGTGCCAATTATTACCGATGTGCATGAGCCGTATCAGGCTGCGCCTGTGGCAGAAGTGGCAGATATTATTCAGCTTCCTGCGTTTTTAAGTCGCCAAACCGATTTGGTTGAAGCGATGGCAAAAACTCAAGCCATTATCAACATCAAAAAAGCACAATTCCTTGCGCCGCACGAAATGCGTCATATTTTGCATAAGTGTTTAGAAGCAGGGAATGACAAATTGATTCTTTGTGAGCGTGGTTCAGCATTTGGTTACAACAACTTGGTTGTCGATATGCTGGGCTTTGACATCATGAAAGAAATGAATGTACCTGTGTTCTTTGATGTAACCCATGCTTTGCAAACTCCGGGTGGTCGTGCAGATTCGGCAGGTGGTCGTCGTGCACAAATTACCACCTTGGCACGTGCAGGTATGGCAACTGGCTTGGCAGGTTTATTCCTAGAAGCACATCCTGAACCAGAGCAGGCAAAGTGTGATGGCCCATGTGCATTGCGTCTATCACAACTTGAGCCGTTCTTGGCACAGCTTAAAAAATTGGATACCTTGGTAAAAGGTTTCCAAAAGCTAGATACACACTAAATTAGATCCATATTAAATTATAGACTCATTGATGCCTAAAGCATCACGTTATTAATCAACTGAGGAATTGTTCATGAGCCAAATCGTTGACATTCGTGCACGTGAAATTTTGGACTCTCGTGGTAACCCAACCATCGAAGCAGACGTAATCTTAGCATCTGGCGTAGTTGGCCGTGCATGTGCACCATCAGGTGCTTCAACTGGTTCTCGTGAAGCTCTAGAACTTCGTGATGGCGATAAAGCACGTTACTTGGGTAAAGGCGTTAAAACTGCGGTAAATAACGTCAATACTTTAATTCGTGATGCTTTACTTGGTAAGTCTGTGTTTGAACAAAAAGACATCGACAACACCATGATTGCGCTTGATGGTACTGAAAACAAAGAAAAATTAGGTGCTAACGCAACTTTAGCCGTGTCTTTGGCTGCTGCGCGCGCTGCTGCTGATGAAAAGAAAATTCCTCTTTTCCAATACATCGCAGACCTTCGTAACAACAGCATTTTAACCATGCCTGTACCAATGATGAACATCTTAAATGGTGGTTCACATGCAGACAACAACGTTGATATTCAAGAATTTATGATTGAGCCAGTAGGCTTTACTTCATTCTCTGAAGCATTACGTGCTGGTGCAGAAATTTTCCACTCATTAAAATCTGTATTGAATCAAAAAGGTTTAAACACAGCAGTGGGTGATGAAGGTGGTTTTGCGCCAAACTTACGTTCTAACGAAGAAGCAATCACAGTTATTCTTGAAGCTATTGAGAAGACTGGCTACAAAGCGGGTTCTGACATCATGTTGGCGCTTGACTGTGCATCTTCAGAATTCTACAAAAATGGTCAGTACATTCTTGCAGGTGAAGGCAACAAAGCATTCACAAGCAACCAATTCTCTGACTATTTAGCTGGTCTTGTAAATCAATATCCAATTATCTCAATTGAAGATGGTTTAGATGAGTCTGATTGGGAAGGTTGGTCTTACCTCACTTCGATCTTAGGTGACAAGATTCAATTGGTCGGTGATGACTTGTTCGTTACTAACCCGAAAATCTTACAACGCGGTATCGATGAAAAAGTAGGTAACTCAATCCTGATCAAGTACAACCAAATTGGTACTTTGACTGAAACGCTTGATGCAATTTACCTTGCGAAAGCCAATGGTTACACAACTGTTATTTCACACCGTTCAGGTGAAACTGAAGATTCTACAATTGCGGATCTTGCAGTAGGTACAGCAGCAGGTCAAATCAAGACTGGTTCACTGTGCCGTTCTGACCGTGTAGCAAAATATAACCAATTACTTCGTATTGAAGAATTGACGAATGCTGCATATCGCGGTAAAGCTGAGTTCAAAGGTTTGAACTAAGCGAAATCAGTAGATGTCATTATTAAATGTATTTGACTCCAAAGCGAGTAAAGCATTGTTGGGCCTTGCGATCTTTTTGATCGCAGGGTTTCAATATTTACACTGGTTTGGTGAAGGTGGTTATCGTGACCATGCTGCACTGACAGAAAAAATCCAACAACAAATAGAATTAAATACAGAGCTGAAGGAGCGCAATCGTGTACTTGCAGCAGAAGTTTATGATTTAAAAAATGGGGTAGAAGCCATTGAAGAGCATGCCCGTTTAGATTTAGGCTTAATTAAGCCACATGAAACCTTTGTGCAAATGAGCACCATCAGCACACAATATAAACCAATTTATATTCAACCAAATTCCACAGTAGATTTACGCACCAATGAATCACAACAACCTGCAGCAGCAACCGCCCCGACACCCTAAACTTTGGGCGGTTATTCCCGCAGCGGGTTCTGGTAGTCGTTTTTCTAGAACTGAACTTAAACAATATCAGTATATTCAAGATCAAACAGTCTTAGCGCACAGCATCGCACGTTTAAATCACTTGCCTTTAGCGGGTTATGTTTTGGCGATTGGTCAAGCAGATGATGTGGCGCAAAACCTAAACTTGGCAGAAAAAGAAAAAGCACATTTTTGCGTAGGTGGTGCAGAGCGAGTGGATTCAGTCTTGAATGCACTGCATTATTTATCTGAAATCGCCCATGTAGATGACTGGGTTTTGGTGCATGATGCAGCGCGTCCTTGTGTGACAGCTGCTTGCCTTGAACAGTTGTATCAGACTGCACTGGCAACAGATCAAAGTGCAATTTTGGCTATTCCAGTGCGTGATACTTTAAAAAAGGTAAGCCAAGGCACAAAAATTGAAACCACGGTAAGCCGTGACCAACTTTGGCAAGCGCAAACTCCGCAAATTGCTAAACTTGATGTGCTTAAAACAGCCATTGAATCTGCATTAAAACAGCAATTGACGATTACCGATGAGGCCAGTGCTTTAGAAGCAGCAGGGCAAATTGTAAATGTTGTGCACGGTCGTTCGGATAATATTAAAATCACCTATCCCGATGATTTAGAGCTGGCACGTTTAATTTTAGCCTCACAACAACATGGATGATAAAAATCTAGTGTAATTAACACCGCGTTAAACTTGAATCTTCAACGATTAAGCTTTAATGATTCACTCTGTGCCGCTTTGCTTCTATAATTGTCCATCCTGTCTATTTTAAATACCTTTGAGTCGCATGAATCCATCGCAGCAGTATCGTTTTTTACGTCACTCATTACGTGATGGTAGAAGCATTAAAAATGATTCCTCACGCTGGACTAAATTACATTTAGATCCATGGTTGCTGTGTTTTCTGATTTTAAATGCGATTCTGGGTTTAATGGTGGTATATAGTGCCACCGCGCAAGATATGGGGATGGTGCTGCGTCAAGCAACCAGTTTTGGCATTGGTTTTATCGCCATGATTATTTTGGCGCAAATTCCGCCTAAGGTATATCAAGCTGCCAGTCCATATTTTTATATCTTTGCAGTCATCATGCTGGCTTTGGTTTTGGTCATTGGTGAAACCCGTATGGGGGCAAAACGCTGGATCAGCTTGCCGGGTATTGGCAGTATGCAACCCAGTGAATTTATGAAATTTGCCATGCCATTGATGATGGCGTGGTATTTTTCGCGTCGTGCTTTCCCGCCTAAATTGATCCATATCATTGTCGCTTTAGTGATTATGATGATTCCTTTTGTCTTGGTGGCATTGCAACCCGATTTAAACATTGGTTTGATTATTCCCGGTGTCTTTGCGCTATTTTTAAGTGGCATGTCATGGCGATTAATCTTAGGAGCAATCACTGCATTGGCGCTCGCAGCACCATTGCTTTGGATGTTCTTTTTGCAGGAGTACCAAAAGAAAAGGGTACTCACCTTATTTGACCCAGAGTCGGACGCCTTGGGGGCAGGCTGGAATATTATTCAATCCAAAATTGCCATTGGGTCAGGCGGTTTTACAGGTAAAGGTTATTTAGAGGGAACACAATCGCATTTGGGTTATCTGCCTGAACATCATACTGACTTTATTATGTCGACCTATGCCGAAGAGTTTGGTTTTATTGGCGTGTTTTTACTGTTCAGTTTGTTTGCTGCCATTATTTTACGTTGTTTGATGATTGGGATGAATTGTTTCCATAATTTCGGGCGTTTGTATGCAGGCACGGTTGGTCTTACTTTCTTTTTCTTTGTATTTCTAAACTCAGGGATGGTGAGTGGTATTTTACCTGTAACGGGTGATCCATTGCCACTTATGAGTTATGGTGGAACGGCAGTCATTTCCATGTTGGCGAGCATGGGGATTGTGATGTCTATTCATACCCATCGTTAATTCAGAATCCATGTGAAAGGTGATGTGGGTGCAAGTTGCTATCATCATCTTTATCATGTCTGCGATTTTAAAATAGCCTAAGCAAATAGGATAAACACAAAACAATCCTTATAATATCCAGTAAATTTACTTTATTTATTAAGCAATAATTTAAAAAGAACAGCATAACAGTAACACAGAGCACCCCATGACCCATTTAATTTTTATTGCACTTTTCCCTTTGATTGCCTTAATTGCAATGGGTTATCTGCTTAAGCAATCACGTATGTTGGATGAGCCATTTTGGAAGGGTGCAGAAAAGTTAAATTACTATATTTTGTTTCCTAGCATGTTGTTTTTAAACCTCGCTACAGCAAACATTGAAGCGAAATCAATCGCACAGATTTTGTCGGTCGTAGGGATTATTGTGGCTTTAGTAAGTTGTCTGTTATATGCCTTGCGCGGCTATTTCAAAACACCCGCAGTCCGTTTTGGGGTGTATATGCAAAGCATGGTACGTTTCAATACGTATATCGGTTTGGCTTTGGTCGCAGCATTGTTTCAGGTGCAAGGCATGGCGCTGTTTGCGATTATTTTGGTGTTCTGCATTCCATTGGTGAATGTTTTATCTGTGCTGGCTTTAAGCGATACTAAGACTTTACAGGCAAAGCAAATCTTATGGTCATTAATGAAAAATCCATTAATTTTAGGGTGTATTGTTGGCGGTCTATTTAATTTATCAGGTTTGAGCTTGTGGGAAGGTGCAGCGCATTTTATTCGTCAAATAGCGTTATGCAGTTTGCCTTTGGGATTAATGTGTGTGGGCGCAGCATTACAATTTAATGGCTTGCAACGAGATGTATTCGCATTGGCATTGAATGTGTTCGGGCGTTTGTTATTTATGCCTGCTTTGGCTTGGCTAATTTGTCAGAGCTTAAATGTTCCAGTGTTGGAGTCGCAAATTTTAGTCTTGTTTTTTGCTTTACCTACTGCATCGGCAGCTTATGTACTTACACAAGTTTTAGGGGGAGATAGTCGTTTAATGGCTTCAATTATTAGCTTGCAAACCGTATTCGCCGCATTAACTTTGCCAATTGTGTTGTGGTTGCTCATTTAATCTGTCTAATACAATCTATTGTTCAGCATTAATCGTATAAACGATAGATGCCCGCAAAGCGTTCACAACCTTTTTGTTTGGTTTGAATTTTTAAGATTGCTTTAGAATAATTAAACTCATAACTGCAATCGTGCTCATTGTCGATGATTTTGTTTTTTTGATCAGGTGTTGTATAAGCTAAAAAGGCAATACTTTGGCTTTCAAGGCGGTTATTTGGATTGCGATAAGCAATACCTTCAATTTTAATGCTGTTTTTATTGAGTTGATGAATTTGTAAATGTACGGGTTGTGCAGCAAATTGACCATTTTCATATTTTAAATAATGTTGAGTCATGCTTTGATTCATTGAAGTGAAAAAATTCAGTTGATCAATTCTAAAATCAAATTGCTGAGTATAACAATTTAAGCTTTTGCATTGCTGTAAGCGTTGGATCCACAATTGCTGAGTATCTTCTAACAAGCGAATAGGCGCATCACTCATCAAATAAGCTGTTAAATGTTGATCACTTAATTTTTCACGCAATTCTGAGAAATTTTCTGTGCACACCTGCGCCAACTTTTTATTGGGTGTAGATCTACAATCAATCCCTTGTGCATAAGAGAAAGATGAATATAAACAGCCAAATAACAGCAGTGTACTTAAGTTTTTGATAAGATGAATCTCAGATTTCAACAGCATGATCGCTTATACTTTCACTATGTTGCGCTAGGTCTAATATAGCGAAATCGAAAGTATGAATACAAGATTTCAATGATTTATTTCTACAGGAGTTGAACATGGTTGCACAGATTCGTATTGGACAAGGATTAGATATTCATGCCTTTGAAGCGGGAGATTTTGTGACGCTTGCAGGTGTTCAAATTCCTCATACACAAGGTTTAAAAGCACACTCAGATGGTGATGTAGTGCTGCATGCATTATGCGATGCATTATTAGGTGCTTTGGCGCTGGGGGATATTGGGCAGCATTTTCCAGATACCGATCCAAATTATAAAGGTGCAGATAGTCGGGTATTGCTTAAACAGGTTTATCAACTCATTTTAGACCGTGGCTATAAACTGAATAACGCCGATATTACTGTGGCGTGCGAACGTCCTAAACTTGCACCGCATACGCTAGAAATGCGCCAAAGTGTCGCTGATGTATTGGATGTAGAGGTCACACAAATCAGTATCAAAGCGACAACCACTGAAAAATTAGGTTTTATTGGGCGTCAGGAAGGTATTTTAGCAACAGCGACTGTATTGATTTCTCATACAAAATAATCGCGTTAGAATTTTATCTATACAATCTGCTGAATTAAGAAAGTTCAGCAGATTCTAAAGCTTGTTGTAAATCTTGCGTGGCTTTACGACCTTGTAATTGCAAAGAAACGGCGTGAATTAAGCCTGTCCAAGTTTCATTGGGTTTCCAGATATCATGTAAAAAGTCTTGAGCCGTTGCAATATCCACATCCATAAAATATTGACGATACAAATACATCAAGCTACTGGCGTGATTATTGTTACTACAGTGAACCCAAACCATTTGGCTTTCCAGTAAATGATCCAGTAAATCTAAAAACAATAAGCACTGATCTGAAGATGGTGTTTCCAGTGAAATTGGCAACTGAATATAGTTGAGTCCAATATCCAGACAAACTTTATCTTCATGGGGAAGGGCGTGTTCGGCATCACTTTCAGCCAAATTAATTACTGTGCCAATGCCGTATTCTTTAATCAGTTTTAATTCGTCTGCGGTAGGTTGACCTGAAGTAAACAGGCGTTCATGAACAAACTGGAATTTTTTAATTTGGCTAAGTTGAGTTTCAAGTTCATTCATGGCAGGTCATTTCCTATGCAACAAATAGAAACGCCATCATGAAGATGGCGTTTTTAAATCTTAACGATTTGCTAAAACGTCTTTTAATGCTTCATGCATTTCAAGTAATGCTTTTTCTGTGGTTTCCCAGTCGATACAACCATCAGTCACAGACTTACCATACTCTAAATCGCATAAGTTTTCAGGAATATCTTGACGACCACCTTTCAGGTGACTTTCGACCATAATCCCAACAATAGACTTATTGCCATCTAAAATTTGCTCAGTGATATTTTTTAATACCAATGGCTGTAAGAATGGGTCTTTGTTTGAGTTAGCATGGCTGGTGTCAATCATGATTTTGGTGCTGACTTTGGCTTTGTTTAATGCATTTTCAGCATCTGCAACAGAGCCTGCATCGTAGTTAGGCTTGCCATTACCACCACGTAAAACCACGTGTGCATACGGGTTGCCGCTAGTACGAATTACTGAAACCTGACCTTGATCATTAAGACCCAAGAAGCTGTGACCGTGTTTTACCGACTGCATGGCATTGGTAGCAACTGTTAAGCCGCCATCTGTACCATTTTTAAAGCCGACTGGAGAAGAAAGACCAGATGACATTTCACGGTGCGTTTGGCTTTCTGTAGTGCGTGCACCAATTGCAGACCAAGAAATTAAATCTTGATAATACTGCGGAGAGTTTGGATCAAGTGCTTCAGTCGCACATGGCAAACCTTTTTCATTTAACTCAAGTAAAAGTTTACGACCAAGACGCAAGCCTTTTTCAATGTTAAAAGAGTCATTCATGTCTGGATCGTTAATTAAGCCTTTCCAGCCCACTGTAGTACGTGGTTTTTCAAAATAAACACGCATCACAATATAAAGAGAATCTTTTACTTTTTCGCTTAATACTTTTAAACGATCTGCATATTCATGTGCAGCAGCAGGGTCATGAATAGAACATGGACCAATCACCACAAATAGACGCTTGTCTTTACCATCTAAAATATTGCGGATTGTTTCACGACCACGAAGAACGGTTTGATAAGCATTTTCAGTCAAAGGTAACTCAGTTTTTAATTCTGCAGGAGTCACGAGTGGCTGAATACTTTCAATATTCACGTCATCGATGTCTGATTGTGTAAGAGGATTAGACTGTAAAGTATTCATTGCCGTCACTGGTTTGATCATACAAAAGATTGTTTAATAGTCTGAATATAACATGAATTTCACTGTATTTTGTTATAAAAAGATGAATACTTCTTTAAAAAATAAGTGATGAATCGGGTAGATAAATTAAACGGTCTGTTTTAGCAAAATCCTGTCAGATAAAGCATTCATTATTGGCTGGCTTGTGCCTCAGAAACTGCTGTTGCAGTTTCTGGTGTGCTGATAGGTTTTGATTTCACAGGATTGACCATAAAGTTAATCCCGATAATAAATAAGGTAATACCTAAAACTTTACGAATCACTTTTTCAGGTAAACGTGAACTGACTAAAGTTCCCACCACAATTGCAGGAATCGAGCCAACCAACAACCAAACCAATAGGTGAAAGTCGACATTGCCTGAACTCATGTGACCTAAGCCTGCAACTAGGGTAAGTAAGACGGCATGCACGACATCTGAACCGATAATACGAATCATCGGTAGATTCGGGAACATCAGCACCAATGCCATGATGCCAAAAGCACCTGCACCCACTGAAGAAAGTGTGACAAATACACCCAGTACAACTCCCATAATTACAATGAGGGCACGCTTATCTGCAGCCTGTAGTTTGACCTTTTCAAGGTCTTGGGTCATATCGGGCAATTCTTGTTTATGGTATTTATTAAAAAACGTTTCAATTTGACTGCGAAACACAATTGAGATGCCAGTTAAGGTCAACATAAAGCCCAGTACCACGGTCAGTACCATTTTGTAATGGGTAGATTGGCTTAAATAATTCTCTAAAACCCAGTGGGTCGCAAATGAAGCAGGGATACTGCCCACCGCAAGCCAAATGACAATGGGCCATACAATATTCATTTTTTTGGCATGAACCAATGAGCCGCAGAATTTTGAAATGGCGGCATAAAGTAGGTCTGTTCCAATTGCGATATGCGGTTCAATTTTAAACAAGCTGATCAGAATGGGAGTCATCAGTGAACCGCCACCTACGCCAGTCACACCCACGCAGAAGCCGACCAATACACCTGCCAAAATAAACTCTAAAGGACCAACCATGAAGATATGCCGAAGTCAAAAATCGTGAATATATTATGACTTTTGGCAATAAGCTGTTGTCTTGATTAATGATTTACTTATTCTTAAAACAGATATAGTCAATGTGGAAAATCAGTGCAAAAGATCGCAGATTCAAGCCACGGCTTACTTTCTGTTTCTTACAAAATACAGTGGCTATGCTAAAATGCGAAAATTCATATCCATTAAAATTTAGAGGACAAAACGCTTGCAAAATCGGAAACTTAAAATAGGTATCGTTGTGGGAGAAGTATCGGGTGATACTTTAGGGGCACAACTCATGCGACGTTTTCGTGAGCAAGGCATTGATGCAGAGTTTGAAGGCATTGGTGGCCCACAAATGATTGCGGAAGGTTTTAAAAGTTATTATCCGATGGATATTTTATCGGTAATGGGCATTGTTGAAGTGCTGAAAGATTTGAAAAAACTCTTTGCAGTACGGGATGGTTTGGTCGAAAAGTGGACTCAACATCCCGTCGATGTCTTTGTCGGAGTTGATGCGCCTGATTTTAATTTACGTCTTGCCAAAAGTTTAAAACAGAAAAACTTGCCGATTAAAACCGTGCAATATGTCAGTCCTTCGGTATGGGCATGGCGACAAGGTCGGGTACATGGCATTAAAGCCAGTATAGATTTGGTACTGTGTTTATTTCCGTATGAAAAAGCCTTTTTTAAAAAATGGGATGTGCCTGCAGCCTTTGTCGGACATCCTTTGGCGAGTCAGTTGCCGTTGGAAAATCCAATTGCTGCAGCAAAACAAGAATTGGGTTTAGACCAACAGCAACAACATATTGCGTTATTGCCTGGTAGCCGACGTGGTGAAATTGAGCGTTTAGGGCCGTTAGTTTTAGATGCGGCTTATATTTTGACGCAAAAATATCCGCAGTTTAAGTTTTTAATTCCTGCAATTAATGATGCACGTAAACAACAAATTGAAGCGTTACTGCAGTCTTATCCGAGTGCATTACAAGACAAAGTGCAATTGATGGAAAATCGTGGCACAGAATCCAAAATTGGTCGTCAGGTAATGAATGCGTCCGATATGATTGCACTGGCTTCAGGCACGGCGACGTTAGAAGCGATGCTATTACATCGTCCAATGGTTACGTTTTATAAGCTCAATCGCATTACGTACTGGATTGCGAAACTGTTGGTGAAAATTCCTTATTATTCATTGCCAAATATTATTGCAGGTAAAAAGGTTATTCAGGAATTAATTCAGGATGATGCAACACCAGAGCGTTTGGCAGCAGAAATTGAAAAGTTAATTTATATCGAAACTGCACAAATTCAAGTGATGCAACATATCACTATGCATAAGCAATTATTGTCCGATAACAGTGAAGACCCTGCACAAGCAATTTTGGCGATTTTAGATCGTTAAACTGTTCATTTCGTGATTGCATTGTTGTTTTGAAACTGCTGCCGATACTGGCTAGGTGTTAGCTCGAATTGCTTTTTAAAAGTTTGGCTAAAGGCGGTTTCGGAAGAATAACCGACACGATGGGCAATTTGTTGAATCGACAATTGTCCTTGCTGTAAATAATGCGATGCCAAGCGTAGCCGATGTTGTTGTAAGTATGCCAAAGGCGGCTCACCAATCACCTGATTAAACAAATTGGCAAATTTAGAACGTGACATGCAACATTGTTCTGCCAAACTTTCTACCGTCCATGCTTTTTCGGGTTGACCATGAATAGCTGCGAGCGCATTGGAAAGTTCAGGATGTGCCAAAGCGCCGAGCCAGTTATTTGAGTCATCAAGCTGAAAAATATAATCACGCACACATTCAATCAGTAAAATACTGACCAAGTGATCTAATATTTTATCCCGTCCCAGTCGGATTTGATGACTTTCCACCGCTAAAAATTGCAAGCCAATTTGTAACCACTCGGGCGCTGTGCTGCACATGATATGCGGAATATGCAGATATTCGGGTAGGGCACTTAAAAGCGGTTTTGCCATGGTGGTGTCCATGTGGCATTGAATCACCAAAATAAATGCGTCTTCAGCTTGTGTGTGATTTATCGTGCCAAAATTTATTGACTGCTGTGACTGAATTTGAAATAAATCCGAAATATCAAAGTGTTCTGTCCAGTGAGTGTCTGCAGTTGCACTTGCGTAATGACTGCAACCCGATGGAATCAGGACAATATCACCTGCATCAATGTGAAGGTGTGTCTGTGCAGATAAATGGATATGCAGCGAGCCTTGTAGTACTACATAAGCCAGCATTGCCCCTTGGTCACGATATTGAAATGACCAATCTCCTTGAGGATTTAAATAGATATATTCTGATTGGTGCAGATGTATATCATCAAAAATTTTACTTAAAGCATCCATATTTTAAGCATAAATCATTATAAAAAATAAACCTGTGATTTCAGGACAATATAGCGCATTTTTGCGCCAAAGACTTTTGCATAGCTTTTTTGGACGTCTGCAACTGTTCATTCTCGTGTCTTTCCTCAAATATATAGGTAGAACAGCGTAGAAGGAATAAAATAAGATGAACGCACCACTTCATTTGCTTAAAGAGATGGAACAGGATGTTCCTTATAAAAGCGCGGCTCAACTCGATAAAAAGCGTTATTTATGGTTGATCAGCCCATTTTTACCTGTATTGGGGATGGGGATTTTAGCGGGTTATCAATTCGCTCCGAAGCCTGCGAAAAAAGTTTTTGCTCTAGGTGGCCCTTTATTATTGCATGTGATTATTCCAACAATTGATACTTTAATTGGTCAAGATGCCAATAACCCAAGCAATGAAGATGTGAAACGACTTGAGGAAGATCGGTATTATTCGCGTTTGGTGAAAAGTTTTATTCCTTTGCAATATGCCGCCAATATTTATGCAGCTTATTTGGTTGGGCGGCCACAAACCTCGTTAGTCGATAAAATTTTTCTGGGTATTTCCATGGGGATGGTGAATGGTATTGCTGTCAATACTGCGCATGAACTCAGCCATAAATCTTCAAAAATAGATCACTTACTGTCACATTTGGCTTTAGCACCAACAGGATATAACCATTTTCGGGTTGAGCATCCGTATGGGCATCATAAACGTGCTGCGACACCTGAAGACCCTGCATCTTCACGTATGGGAGAAACATTTTATGAGTTTTGGCCCCGCACGGTAAAAGGTTCGTTTAAGTCTGCACTGCAAATTGAAACTCAGCGTTTAAAACGTAAAGGCAAAAGTTTTTGGTCGAAAGACAATGAATTATTACAAGGCTGGGGCATGAGTGCTGCATTTCATGCTGCATTGTTGGCGCGTTTTGGTACTGGGATCATTCCGTATTTGGCGACACAGGCTTTTTATGGCATTAGCCTGTTTGAAATAATTAATTATATAGAACATTATGGCTTGCTTAGACAAAAAGATGCGCATGGCAAATATGAGCGCACTATGCCTGAACACAGCTGGAATAATAACAATATTGTGACCAATTTGTTTTTGTATCAATTACAACGTCATTCCGATCATCATGCTTATCCAACCCGACCATTTCAGGCTTTGCGAAATTTTGATGAAGCGCCTGAATTACCAAGCGGTTATGCCAGCATGTTGCTGCCTGCCATGATTCCACCTTTGTGGTTTAAAATTATGGATAAACGTGTATTTGAACATTATCAAGGCAATTTAAACAAAGCCAATATTCAGCCTAAACGCCGTGCACGAATTTTTAAGAAATTTGGTGTGGTGGATAATTGATTGAATTATTAAGATTATTTTTTAATATTCATTTTGATATTTCTTTTGTATATATCTTTCAAAGGAAAGATTGAGATGTATACCAGATGTCTATTTTCACTCATCTTACTATGAATTGACTTCATCTCATTTTGGCGCATAATAAAGTTATATATTTATATAATATTGAGGTGGGTATGATTCATACAAACTTGAGAAAAGTAGGTGGTTCGGTCATGCTTGCCGTACCGCCTACATTATTAAAAAGTTTAGGTTTAGATGCGGGAAAGGAAGTTTCTCTGAGCATTGTGAATGGTAAGTTAGTGGTCGAACCTAAAGCGAAGCCATCTTATAAATTGGCTGACTTGCTGCAAGAGCATCAAGCTTTAGCATTAGAGCCAGATGCGTGGCATGATGTAAAAGCAGTTGGGCGAGAAGAAATCTAATGAATCAAGGCGATATTTATTTGATTTCATTAGATCCAACACTTGGACATGAACAACAAGGTAAGCGACCTGTATTTGTTATTTCACCTAAGTCATTTAATCTTATTACTAAAATGCCGATTGTTTTGCCTATTACTTCTGGTGGAAACTTTGCACGAAATATGGGTTTCGCTGTAGAGCTTATTGGTGGGAAAACTACAGGTATTGTGCGTTGTGATCAATCTAGAGCTTTAGATTTTGAAGCTAGACACGCGCGGTTTTTAGAATCCTCGCACGCAGATGTTTTGGATGAGGTTTTAGCAAGATATATCGCAATTTTTTCACCTGAAGATTAATTTATATCGAAAAAGACAGAAATTTATAGCAATATTTCTATGAAAATCTGTCTTTTATCTTACTTTACTATATGCCTTAAATCATAAAATCACTTGAGCTCACTCGAACTTTTACCTAATTCACGACGGGCAATAATCAATAGCTGAATCTGTTGCGTACCTTCAAAAATATCTAAAATTTTCGAATCACGTGCCCATTTTTCCAATAACTCATCTTCGTTATAACCCACCGATGCAGCTAACTCGACACACCTGAGCGTGATTTCATTACACACGCGACCAGCTTTGGCTTTGGAAATAGAAGCTTCGCGTGAGTTAGGCTGTTTATTGTCTGCCATCCATGCTGCTTTGAGCATCAATAAACGTGCGGCTTCCCATTCTGCTTCCATCCGATAAGTCTGTGCTGCGATATGTGAACACTGTAAATAGGGCGTGGCATAATTTGCATCTAATTGGTCTTTAAAAATTTCCTTAATCCGCTCTAAAGCGGCTTTGGCACAACCAACGGCCATAGCTGCCACCAAAGGGCGAGTGTTATCAAAGGTTTCCATCACACCTGCAAACCCTTTGGCAACATCAATTTCTGTATTGCCTAAAAGGTTGCTCGCAGGAACACGGCAATTTTCAAATCGAATTGTTGCTGTGTCCGAGGCTTTAATCCCTAATTTATGTTCTAAGCGTTCCACGGTCATGCGAGGTGTGCCCTTAGTCACAACAAAGGATTTGATCGCAGCACGTCCCAGTTTTTTGTCTAAGGTTGCCCACACAACAACGGCATCGGCGCGGTCACCAGAGGTCACAAAAATCTTTTCACCATTTAAAATATATTCATTGTCTACTTTGGTGGCAGTGGTACGAATAGCCGCAGAGTCAGAACCACAGTTGGGTTCGGTAATTGCCATGGCTGCCCAAACACCATTAAAGCGTTGTAATTGTTCTTCATTGGCCACCGCAGCAATCGCAGAATTACCTAAACCTTGGCGTGGCATACTGAGTAATAAACCTGTATCGCCATAACACATTTCGACAATACTCAGTGCGGTAGACATATTTACGCCATTTTTGTTACCTGTAGATGTGTCACCACGTTTGTTGACTGCTGCACCTGCATTCATGCCATCGCCCGCTTGGTTCATACCATCAACTAAGGCGGCAAGCATGTCTAATTCTTTCGGGTAGGCGTGTTCGGCTTTATCATATTTCCTTGAAATGGGACGTAATACATTTAAAGCAACTTCATGTGCCTGATCGACCAACATTTTGAATTTTTTTGGATTTTGTAAATTCATGGATGTATTCCTTATTTTTCTAGCTGGCTATCGTTTATTGATGGTGTGAGATTAAGCATGCAAGCCTGAATGCATAATTGCAGTCGCACGTAAATCACGATACCAACGCTCTACAGGATGTTCTTTGGTAAAGCCATGACCACCTAAAATTTGCACGCCATTGGTGGCAATTTGCATAGATTTTTCTGCACAGAGCAGACGTGCTAAATATGCTTCTCGATGAAAGTTTTTACCCGATTCGGCAAGACTCGCTGCATTCAGCAACAGCATGCGCATGGCTTCAATTTCAATGGCCATATCTGCAATCATAAAAGCCACACTTTGACGATGTGAAATTGGTTCGCCAAATGCAGTGCGCTCATTGGCATAGCGAATACAATAACTTTTCACTGCTTCACAGCAACCAACTGCCATGGCGCACCACATGAGATTGCCTAAATCTAAAAATGCGCTGTAATCGAAATCATCTGTGCCTAAACGCTCCGCAGGGGTTTGATTAAACTTTAAAGTCGCCGTTTCGCAGGCTTTTAAGCCCATTGCAGGCGCTGCTTTAAATTGAATAGAAGCATCACGTTGCACAATGAACACATCGGCTTGACCATTTAGCTCTGCACTAACCAAAAATAAATCTGCTGTTTCGGCCAAAATCACCAGCGTTTTTTCACCTGTAATTAGGTACTGTCCATTTTGCAAAGTCGCTTTGGTTTTTAGCTGATACGGATTAAACGCAGCAGTATTTTCCTGAATCGCAAAAGTGGCTTGAAGTGGCGTTGGATGGTTCGCGTCTGTTTCGGAAAGCGCAGATAAATACTGATTTTGAACCTGTTCTGAACCCCAGCGAGTTATGGCATTCATTACGCCAAATGTGGAAAGTAATCCTGCGGTTAAGCCAAAGTCGCCACGTGCCAATTGTTCGGCAATTAAAATATGGCTGACAATATTTTGTTCAGTGGCAACACCGCCTAAAGCTTCGGGCAGAGCATAGGTGTTCAAACCTAAATCTGTGCTGTATTGCCATAATACTTGTGGGAATTTCGTATCATGATCTGCCTGATGTGCCAATGGATAGATCACTTCTGTAGCAAATTGCTGCATGGCATCGACCAGCATTTGCTGTTCTTCACTCAATGACAAATCAAATAAATCTTTGGATTGACGTGTCAGTCGTTGTTGCGGTAATTTTTGTGTGCTTTTAAAATTTTTTTGAGTGGTTTCAAAGGTTTTAAAACCTGCTTTGGCTGAGTGATATAGAGATTGTTCAACCCATTTGCGTAATTTGAATTGATCGAGCAGATCACTCGATGCCATTTTAGTGAGTAGCGCTAAGCCGAATCCTTGGGCTTTGTTTATCATTTGACTCATGATTGTGTTGTCCTACACAGAGAATGCTTGTTTTTTATGCTGACATGCAGACTATAAAAAAACTATGTCATTGCTGACATGCAGAATTGTCAAAGATAAACGGTAAAAATTTTCTTATAACTGGACTAATATGTGGATTTTTATAGATTATTAATTTTATAGAAATCTACGCTTTTAAAATAAATTGACCTAAATGACAATTGCATCGAGTGGGCAACAATCATTTAGGTCTATATAACAGCTTTGATCAAAGAAATAAAAGTTGGGACTTAAATAAACTTTTGAATCATTTTGCGGACATTGGTTTTCGCATCAATCACGGTCATAAAGGTGTAGGCACCAATAAATTTACGGCTAATAAACATAAATTCTTTAGGCGGCACACTAAAGTAACGCGAAGCCATCGATTTAGATGCTTGTTGCATGACACGGCTATGCAGCTGACTTTTTTTCCAGTCATAGCGCGATTGTTCATCCATCACGCCTGCAGGTAAATCGCGGTTATTGTCTAAGTGACTAAAGGCTTCGGTTGCCAATAGAAACACTTTTGCCATGTCAGGTTTAATGCTTTCAGGGATGCTGTCAAAAAACTCATAACCCGTCATGGCATTCACCATCATTTGTGGGTCGTGGTAATAACCCGCCTTGATCAAATTACGCGCCACAGTCAGCAAGTGTTGATCAAATTGACGAATAGCACCAAAGTCGAGCAGTACAATTTTATCGTGAATATCTTCACCATTACCTAAGCGAACTAAGTAGTTGCCAAAGTTCGGGTCAGTCTGCATTTCGCCCCATTCAAATACTTCACGCACAGCAATTTCTAAAGAGGCTTCGCCTAATTGGTTACGGCGTTCTTGAGGTAATGAGAGCATGACAGGGCTGTTAATCGGTACGCCACGTTCAAAGGTCATACACAGCACTTGGTCGCTACAGTATTCATCCACAATTTGCGGCACAATGTAGCGCGGATCATCTTTTAAACGGGCAGCAAAACGACGTGTCGTTTCCGCTTCAATTTGATAGTTGACTTCACGATGCATCATTTCACGCACTTCATCAAACCACTGATCAAATTCACGGGTTTGCGGCACCATGCGTGTCAATTTGAGCATATTTCTAAATAGGCTCATGTCTGAGTCAATCGCATCTGCTACGCCTGGATATTGGATTTTTAATACCAACTCCAAACCATCCGACTTGCGGGTCGCGCGGTGAACTTGAGCCAAAGAGGCTGTACCTAATGGCTCATGATCAATGGTGAGATCATCAAGTTTGGCACCTAACTGTGCCTGTAATTGCTGTTTAATCGCAGGCCATGCCAATGCGACAGTCTGGTTATTCAGCGTGTTGAGTGCTTGCGTAATTTCTTCAGGTAAAAAATGTTCGCCGTACAGCGCCATCATTTGCCCAATCTTCACGATAGAGCCTTTGAGTTTGCCAATTTCAGCCACCAAGTAATCGGCTTGTTCTTTCATGGCTTTTTTTCGTTTACGTTCTTTTTCTTCTTCGCTTGAAAACATAGAGGTGGCATTCGAGGCTGCCCATCGTGTTCCTGCAAGTAAAGATGCCTTTGCGATGGATAAGCGTCGATCCATAGAGGAAGTCTTGAGTTGTTTAAGCTTATCGTTCTGATCTGACATTAAAATCAATCCTTAAATCAGCAATACGCAGGAAAATTAGATTGTAACGGATATTAGCGCGTCTTAACGTATTAAAAAAGTTCAACTTGCTGAACGACGAGTTTCCTCGTGAAAAAAGTATGAAAAACGGCTTAAAAGTACTTTTACATCCGATATTGCACTTTGGTTTCGGCTTTTTTCATCAATTGCGCTTTGTTGTCTTGGATAAATTTGAGAATCATCAATTTTACAGAATCGTGTAAAAAACCATGCGCATATCCCTTAACAATAATCACGCTGGGCAAACTAAAAAATAGATATTTGGCATCATCTAATGACGAATTTTCAAAAATGCCGTTTTCAATCAAAATTTGCTGAAAAAATTGTTTTTCAATCAAGACTGCTTCGGAGTGGTTGTCGTTCCAATAGCTTTGGCGCATGGCCATCAAATTATTGTGTTTGTAGCTCATAAGGCTGAAAGTTTCATCTATAAAATGAGTAATTCAATTATTGGGATATTGTCACATTTTTCAATGATTGTTGTGAATTTATCATAGACTGAATCATAAAAAGCAGGGGATTGACTATATGCTTTTTAACCTGAATCTTGTAGCATCAATGCAGCAATTTGGGTTTTGTAAAATTATAAAATATTGAAAATTTACCGCGCTTTAAAAACAGACTGCGCTCAGGGGAAAATATGAAAGTTTGGATATTTACACTATTGGGGATGCTGACTTTGGGTACAGCTCAAGTTTGGGCGAATGGCGTTTCACAAGGCTATACGCAATGTATGAACAATAGTTATGGCAAAATTTCCCAATCGCAAAAATGTATTAAAACTGAGCAAAAAGCACAAACCAAACGACTCAAAAAACACTATAAAGCCTATGTAAAACGCAGCGCAGGCAATGCCAGTAATATTCAACAACAGCATCAACTTTGGGAAAACCGTGTAAAACAACGCTGTTATTTATCGACTCAAAGCGATTTTGCCGCATTACAACGTGCACAATGTGTTTTGCTGCAAACAGCAGAGCGCGCTGATTATTATCAAGGTCAGTTTGTGGGAATCAAATAAGTAAAACCATAGTAAATAAATTACTTGGAAACTGCTTAAACATTATAAAACCGAGCAAAACAAGGTATCATAAGGCGTTTTAAAATTTGACCTTGGAGCGCCTTAAGTGGATCGACCGACAATTAGCCCTGAACATTTGCAGGAAGCTGCTGAAAACCTATCAACCATTCGTGATTTTATTCGCTTTGGGGTTACAGCACTACGTCAATACGATGCACATTTAGGTCAAGGTACAGAAGATTATTTTGCAGAAAGTTCTGCATTGGTGTTGCAAACTTTGTCTTTAGACTGGAATGCAGACGCTGAAATTTTAGATGCTAAATTATTGCCGAGCGAAGCAGCTGAATTTTTAAGCTTGCTCGAACGTCGTATCAATGAAAAAGTACCAACTTCTTACTTATTAAACTTGGCGTATTTCTTCGGAAAACCATTTTATGTCGATGAGCGTGTTCTAATTCCACGTTCACCTATTGCCGAGCTAATTGAAAATCGTTTTGCGCCATATTGCCTAGATGAAGAAGGTCAAATGCGCGAAGCAGATAACAATTTACCAGCCAATGCTGCGCCTAAAACCCCACAACGTATTTTGGATATGTGCACGGGTTCAGGTTGTATTGCGATTGCTTTGGCTTATGCTTTTCCAGATGCTGAAGTCGATGCAACTGACATTTCAAAAGATGCTTTGGAAGTCGCACAAATTAACTGTGAACATCACAACAAACAATACCAAGTGGCGTTGCTTGAGTCTGATTTATTCGCCAAAATCCCAGCCGAAAATCAGTATGATTTAATCGTATCTAACCCGCCGTATGTTGATGCGGAAGATATGGCAGATTTACCTGAAGAATTCCATCATGAGCCAGAATTGGCATTGGCAGCAGGGCAAGACGGCTTAGATTTAGTCCGTAAAATGTTGGCGCAGGCGGCAGATTACTTAACTGAAGATGGTCTGATTGTGATTGAAGTAGGTAATTCTGAATGGGCGATGAAACAGAATTTCAACACGGTTGATTTGCACTGGTTAAAATTCCAAAAAGGTGGTTCAGGTATTTTTGCATTGACTGCAGCACAATGCCGTCAATATCGCGATTTATTTATTCAATCTGTTCAAGCATAAGGAGTCGTTGGACGTGGCAGGTAATAGTATAGGGCAACTTTTCCGTGTAACGACTTGTGGTGAATCTCATGGCGTAGGTCTGATGGCGATTGTCGATGGCGTGCCACCGGGGATTGAACTGTCTGCAGAAGATTTACAAAAAGATTTAGATCGCCGTAAACCGGGTACGTCTAAGTTTGCGACACAGCGTAAAGAACCCGATGAAGTTGAAATTATTTCAGGTGTCTTTGAAGGTAAAACCACTGGAACTTCAATTGGTTTACTGATTCGTAATACTGACCAAAAATCGAAAGACTACGGTAATATTGCACAGACTTTCCGCCCTGGGCATGCAGATTATACCTATACGCAAAAGTATGGTTTCCGCGATTATCGTGGTGGTGGACGTTCAAGCGCACGTGAAACAGCAATGCGCGTTGCAGCAGGTGCAATTGCAAAAAAATACCTGTTCGAAAAATTTGGAATTGTGATTCGTGGTCACGTCACTCAAATTGGTACAGAAAAAGCTGAAAAGCTAGATTGGAACGAAGTACCAAACAATCCATTTTTCTGTGGCGATGCCGATGCTGTACCACGTTTTGAAGCATTGGTAACGTCATTGCGTGAACAGGGTACAAGCTGTGGTGCAAAACTGGAAATTGTGGCTGAAAAAGTGCCTGTGGGTTGGGGCGAACCTGTTTTTGATCGTTTAGATGCCGATATTGCCCATGCCATGATGTCTATCAATGCTGTGAAAGGCGTTGAAATTGGAGATGGTTTTGCAGTGGCAGCGCAGTTTGGGCATGAAACCCGTGATGAACTGACCACTGACGGCTTTTTGGCGAACCATGCAGGCGGTATTTTAGGCGGTATTTCTAGTGGTCAAGATATTCGTGTTGCGATTGCTTTAAAACCAACAGCCAGTATTACCACGCCAGGCAAAACCATTAATTTAAACCGTGAAGATACAGACGTACTGACCAAAGGACGCCATGATCCTTGCGTAGGTGTGCGTGCAACGCCAATTGCAGAAGCTATGCTTGCGATTGTGTTGATGGATCATTTCATGCGTCATCGTGCGCAAAATGCCGATGTGGTTGCACCGTTTGCACCCATTGAGCCAAAATAACAATATGCTTTAAGCAAGACGTATTGTCATCGATAGTTATAAAAATATTGTTGAGAAAGAAGCCAAACCACAGCGTTTGGCTTTTTAATACCTGAATTTTGAGATTAGTTCATCTTTTAGATTGTAAGTTTCAAAATTTTATACGCTGTTTTATATGGTGAAGATGCAGAGGAATGATCTGCGGCTCCTAAATATTAAGCCAATAAAAAAGAGCGCATATTGCGCTCTTTTCAAGGAATTTATTTACACCTCATTAAAGAAACCAAGTGTAATAACCCCAAATCATCAATGGCCAAGCCACAAATGGGCTAAATAACCATTTCCAAAACCAAAAGCGTGGAATAAAACCAACACCGTGTACAAAGCCACCTGAAATACCAATCATAATAAACATCATGGCACGGTGGCTATATTCACCGTTGGCATCCAACATTGCTGCTGGATGAAGAAGCAGTACAGCTGCGAGTGGGAATGCCAATAAACATGAAATAACCATCGCAATCTTGTTCGGTTTTTGAACTGTTGTTTCAGCGTTCACTGCAGTGTCTGTCATCTAATTATTCCTCGTCAAGGTCTTGATGAGATTCAATATACAGGGCACTCAAGACACCTGCAAAGCATGCCATCAGAATACCGAGAATCCATGCAAAGTACCACATAATTTATTCTCCTTAGACACAGCCTTAGTAAAGGCTGTGTGAATTCTCTTTAATGTGCTTGTTGGTGATAACGCCCCACATTTTGTAGTAACACCAAGTGGTGTATAGCAAAATAATTGGTACGAAGATACATGCTGCAACAGTCATTACAGTTAATGTGTTTTTACTTGATACCGCATCCCACATGGTCAAGCTTGCAACTGGGTTGAGGCTTGATGGCATTAAGAATGGGAACAATGCAAAACCTGCAGTTAAAATCGCACCGATCACCGCTAAAGATGAACCTGTGAAACTTAAACCAGCTTTGTTTTTACCTGCTGCAAGAATAATCAAAATACCGCCCAAGATGCCCATAATTGGTGCAATCATGGTAATAGGGTACGCTGAGTAGTTATTCATCCAGCCTGGGTTTGCATTGGTTAAAACTTCTTTAGCCAATGGGTTTGCTACGCCATTCGTGTCGTATGGAGTGACTAGGGTATAACCTTCGATACCACCGAAGTATAACCATGCGCCTGCACCTAAGAAACACACAAGGAACACAATACCCATGATTTGCGTTGCTTTTGCAGAGCGTGCACGTAAGTCACCATCGGTACGCAGCATTAACCATGCACCACCATGCGCACAAAGCATAGACAAGCTGACTAAACCACAAACTAAAGCAAATGGGTTTAATAATGCAAAGAAGCTGCCTGTATATGTTGAACGTACAGTTTCGTCTAGGGTAAATGGTACGCCAAGGAACATATTACCAAACGCAACACCGAATACTAATGCAGGAACTGCACCACCTACAGCCAAACCCCAGTCCCAAGATGTACGCCATTTGGTGTTTTCAAGTTTTGAGCGGTAGTCAAAACCAACTGGGCGCAGGAATAGGGCAAACAGAACTAAGAGTAGTGCCCAATACATGCCTGAGAATGCTGTTGCATATACCATTGGCCAAGCAGCAAATAACGCGCCACCCGCTGTAATGAACCAAACCTGGTTACCATCCCAGTGCGGTGCAATCGTGTTGATTGCAGCACGGCGTTCTTCGTCATTTTTACCTACAAATGGCATGATCGCCATTGAGCCCATGTCGAAGCCATCGGTGAGGGCAAAGCCAATGAGTAATACACCCACTAACACCCACCAAATGATTTTGAGTAATTCATATTCGATCATGCTTAAGCCTCCTCATTGGCTTTTTTCGCAGCTTCAATTTTCTCGAAGTGGTATTTACCAGTATGAAGCGAGCTTGGGCCTAGACGTGAGAATTTGATCATCAAGTACATTTCAATAATCAGCAAAACGGTATAGAACGCTGCCAATGCAATGATTGAGCCCCATACGTCGCCAGTGCTGAGTGAAGATGCAGACAAGTGTGTTGGAAGTACTTCACCAATTGTCCATGGTTGACGACCAACTTCTGCTACATACCAACCTGTTTGCGCTGCAATCCAAGGTAATGGTAATGAGAATAACGCAAATTTTAATAACCAAGGTTTACTTTCTGCGTTGCGTTTAGCCACTGCAAAAGTTGCAAGTGCGAATAACAACAGCATTAAGAAACCAGAAGCTACCATGGCACGGAATGCCCAGAACAAACTTGGTACGTGTGGAATAGTATCCGCAGCAGCCATTTTAATTTGTTCGTCAGTCGCATCTACTACGTTTGGCGTGTATTTTTTCAACAATAAACCATAACCCAAATCGGTTTGAGTTTGCTCAAATGCAGCTTTAAGTTCAGGAGATTGGTCGCCCGCACGTAATTGCTCAAGTTGTTGATAAGCAACCATACCGTTACGAATACGAACTTCGTGGTTTGCGATCAGGTCTTTAATACCAGTCACTTCTTCGGTGATAGAACGCGTTGCAATAATCCCCATTACATAAGGAATTTTAACTGCGTAATCTGTCGTTTGCGTTTCTTTGTTTGGAATACCAAATAAAGTGAACGCTGCAGGAGCAGGGTGAGTATCCCATTCTGCTTCAATTGCTGCGAGTTTGGTTTTTTGAACATCACCTAATTCATAACCTGATTCATCACCAAGTAGAATTACAGATAAAGTAGAAGCTAAACCGAAAATTGCTGCAATAGCGAATGAACGACGCGCAAATGGCAAGTCTTGCTTTTTCAATAAGTAATAACTTGAAATCGCTAAAACGAAAATAGCACCCGTTACATAACCTGCAGAAACAGTGTGTACGAATTTAACTTGCGCAACAGGGTTAAAAATTAACGCCCCGAAGTCAACCAATTCCATACGCATGGTTTCGTAGTTAAAGGTAGAACCAACTGGGTTCTGCATCCAGCCGTTGGCAACTAAAATCCAGAGAGCGGACATATTAGAACCAAGCGCAACCAGCCACGTTACACATAAGTGCTGCACTTTGGAGAGGCGATCCCATCCAAAGAAGAATAAACCAATGAAGGTCGATTCTAAGAAGAAGGCCATTAAACCTTCAATTGCGAGTGGTGCACCAAAGATATCACCCACGTAGTGTGAGTAATACGCCCAGTTTGTACCAAACTGGAACTCCATGGTTAAACCAGTGGTTACCCCTAAGGCAAAGTTAATACCGAAGAGTTTTCCCCAGAATTTGGTCATGTCTTTATAAATTTCTTTACCAGAAATCACATACGTGGTTTCCATAATGGCAAGAATAAAAGCCAGACCTAAAGTCAGTGGAACAAAAATAAAGTGATACATCGCGGTCATTGCGAATTGGAACCGCGAGAGATCGACCACGCTTTCAGAAATCATCAACGTGTCTCCTTGATTGAGGAAGGACTGCCAGCAATACGCTCAGCAACTTGTGAATCAAAATTTTGAGGAATAGTTGGGGCATCAAACCAAATATTTTTGATGACCATTAACAGCACGACCTTAATTATTAAAATGACCGTGAGTTCACGAACTACTTTTCTATTTAAATCTTTAGGAACTAAGCTCACTTTTATAAGCCTATTTTTTAAACTGTGTTTTATATTATTAAACAAAAACATACAAAAAAAAATAGCTGGCACAGTTAAAATGAAAATATATTGTTAACTTATTATAAATCAGTGGTTTGTTTTTGTGTTTTGCTGATAATAAACGGGAGAAATTAGTATTTTTTAAACTTGACAGGAACACTTGTAATTAATAATTCCAAATCTGACTAAAATACTTATATTTTAAAAAAGCAAATCTGACTAAATTGCTATGAATAAAAATCAATCTAAAAACCACAATAAATTAGAGATATTATCAGCTAATAATTATTCTCATTCATTTGTTAAAGTTTAATAACGATTCCGCACATTTTTTTTATTTCCCTACAATGTAGTGGTACTTTGTCTTTGGCTTAGTCTAACGTAAATAGCATTTTTTCATAATAAGTTTGTTTAAATATTGTTCAGATCACATGAAGTGTATCATTTATAAATAAACAGATTGCGTTGAGATAGAGTGAAAAATTTTAACGTTCTTAGGTCAGTGTGATTGGTTTTAAATCTTAAAAAATGACTTATTGATTGCTAAACAAGTTATTTGATGCTGAAATTTTTTTAGCTAGATAGTGTGATCTTTTTTTGCGCACAATAATAATTTGAGCTTGAAATTCAAGTTCACCAAATTCAGGTTCAACCTGCACATAATGCAGTTGCCCAAACTCATCACGTACACGTGCTTGTGCAGAAAAACCAGGACGGGCATTACCACTGGAAATTGTGGCTAAACGTCCGAGTAAATCGACTTGGCGCACGCTATATTTGGGCTTAATCACTTGGTCTAAACAGTGAATCATGAAGACTGTAAAAAAGATGGCAATAATAAACGCTGGAATAATAATGTAATAAGCAGGAACGAAATGTTGTTGTTGTGAGTAAATCAAAAACTGTAAAAAATATCCTGCAACACTGAAATTCATCAGTAAAAAAACAAAAATCAGTACTTTAGAAAATTTAACATCTAAAAGTGGCGATTCTGTAATTCGTTGTGAAAATGCACGTTTGAGCAACTGACTTGGGCGAAAATTAAAGTAATAACCAATCGTTTCGACAGTGCTGAGTAGCAATAAAACAACTAGGCTGAGATGAAAGGGCATTAAGTTCAAATCAGATAAAAACTCATGCATGCGCTAAACTCACGTGTTGAAATATTTATAGGTGATGTTATTAGATGCAGATCATTGATCTAACTCTGCTTAGAGAGCATAGATAAATGATCTGGTTTTGTATAGAGCTAAGATTTGGAACTTTTCGCTTCTTTCTGAAAGTTGCAAAAAAGTTAGTCGTTGATCAAGTAAATCCCACCATCTGAATGAACGCTGATCTCAACTTTCTCAAGTGATTGACCTAAACATGGGCCAGAAATACATTCACCTGTTTCAACTAAAAATAAAGCACCATGCGTTGAGCATTCGATATATTCTTGGTCGCGGTCTAAGAATTGGTTTTCTAAAAATTCTAATTCCACTTGTAGGTGTGGGCAGACGTTTTGGTAAGCGTAATACATGCCATCACGTTGGGTGATAAAAATTGTGTCACCATTTGGCGTTTCGTAGGCACGTGCTTCACGCTCAGGAATGTCTTCCATCATACAAATTTTATTCATTATGCAGATTCCTTTTGAATGCTATGCAAAAGTTTAGCGTAATCTTCTACCGCAAGACGAGGGCCGAATTGAGAAACCACTTCACTTGAAATCAGAATGGCAAGTTGAGCTGCAGTTTGGAAACCTAAGCCTGCATTGAGTGCATACAGGAATGAACCTGCAAAGGCATCACCCGCACCGTTGGCATCAACAGCAGTGACTTGACGACCTGGTACAGAAAAAGCGTTGTTGCCATCATAAATTAGGGCACCTTGTGCGCTCAATGTAATGACAATGTATTTGCTTTTTTGTTTTAGTTGTTCTAATGCCGCTTCAGCCGTTTCCGTTCCTGTGTACATCATGGCTTCTTGCTGGTTACAGAAGATCAAATCCACACCATCATCTAGTAACTCATCCAAACCTTCACGCGCATATTGCACCATGGCAGGATCAGATAAAGTCAGTGCAATTTTAACCTGATTGGCTTTGGCAATTTCACGCGCTTGTTTTACCGCAGCACGTGCAGTATCACTAGTAGATAAATAACCTTCGATATAAAGCCATTTTGCTGTTTTAAGTGGCTCAAAATCAATTTGTGTAGCAGAAAGTTCTGCGGTAATGCCCAAGTAAGTGTGCATGGTACGTTCAGAGTCATCACTCACAAGTACCATACAAGTCCCTGTAACGCCTTCACTGACCGATTTGGTTGTGGTGTGAATACCTGCTTCATTTAAGCCTTTGAGGTATATATCACCCAATTCATCGTTACCAACACGGCAGGCATAGAAGGCTTGACCACCTAAAGCACTAAATGCAACGGTGGTATTTGCGGCAGAACCACCCGAAGCTTGGCCTTTATGTCTTTGTGTTTTAATTAAGTTGTTGTATAAATTTGCTTGTGTTTCACCATCGGTTAATTGCATAGTACCTTTTTGCAAGCTATGTTGAATGAGAAAGTCATCCGAGACTTGAAATTCTTGGTCAATTAATGCATTACCAATTGCAAAAAGGTCAACAGTTGCCATGTCTTTAAATCACAGTCAAAATTAAAAACGCTAAGTTTACACCAATGCTCAGGATTGCTGTAGTTTCATGAATAAAATTCAGTTGAATGAATGATATTGATGGAAAATAGGGGTTTAGCAGAGTTATCAGGAAGGTTAGATGAACATCGAAATTAAAGAAGCACAAGAGTTACCAACGCAAATTCAGACTTTGGCCAAACATGCTGCTCAAGAAGGCTTTGATTTTGTCCATCGTTTAATTGAAGAATGGGAAAGTGGTAAAAACCGCTTTAATCAGCCTGGTGAGTTTTTATTGTTTGTTTACGATGGTGATCAATTGGTTGCATGTGGTGGCTTAAACCAGCAATGGAATGAGCAAGATATTGAAAGTCGTATTGGACGTGTACGTCGTTTTTATGTTTTGCCAAATTATCGTAAACATGGCGTAGGCAAACAGCTCTTGCAACATTTAGAGAAAAAAGCACGTGCTAATTTTTCGGCGTTGTGTTTAAACACTGATACCAAATCGGCAGCGCATTTTTATCAAAAACAGAATTATGTGTATGTCGAAAATCATCCAAACTATAGTTATTTTAAATACCTGATCTAGTTTTGCTTCTGCTACAAGCAGTGTAGGCAGCATTTTGTTGATACTTTGCAAATTTCAATCAATTTAGTCGGGTTTTCAACGTGAATTATCTAAAGAACTAAAGCTATAATGGCTTTAGTTTTTTATTTGCTTATTTTTAGGAGATCACATGACTGTAGATGTCACTGAAACCATTTCCCAGACTGTACATCCTGCGTTTCAGTTGGTACGTCAACACCATGTTGAAGCCTTAGACATTTTAGTGTCTGAATATAAACATAAAGTTACAGGTGCGGTGCATTATCACTTGGCGACAGATCATGATGAAAATGTATTTTTAGTTGCATTTCGCACCCAACCAATGGATTCCAAAGGCGAGGCACATATTTTAGAACATACTGCGTTGTGTGGTTCTGAAAAATTCCCTGTCCGTGACCCGTTCTTTTTAATGATTCGTCGTTCATTGAATACTTTTATGAACGCATTTACCGCGGCAGATTGGACGGCTTATCCATTTGCGACACAAAACAAAAAAGATTTCCAAAACCTGCTTGCGGTATATATGGATGCGGCTTTTGCAGCCAATTTAAATCCTCTCGATTTTGCTCAGGAAGGTATTCGTATTGAGTTGGAAAATGGTGAGCCTGTTTATAAAGGCGTGGTATTTAATGAAATGAAAGGTGCGATGAGTTCGCCATCCGATCAGCTTTATCACCAATTGGCTTATCATTTATTCCCTGAAACAACTTACCACTACAATTCAGGTGGCGACCCGAAAGATATTCCAGATTTAACCTATCAAGAATTGGTAGATTTTTATAAGTCACATTATCACCCAAGTAATGCGGTATTTATGACTTTTGGCAATACGCCTGCATACGATTTACAAGAACAGTTTGAACAGTTGGCTTTGGCGAAATTTGAACAGGGCGAAACGTTGTATTCGAAGCCTGAGCGTCGTTTAGCTGCGCCAGTGGCAGTGACTGAAAGTTATGCAGTCGATGCAGAAGAACTGAAAGATAAAACTTATCATGTTTTGGCGTGGTTATTGCCTGAAGCAAGCGATATTAAATTACGCTTAGGTATGCGTTTGGTTGAAGGTGTTTTACTTGAAAATTCTGCATCACCACTGCGTCATTATTTGGAAACTTGGGCGCATGCACAATCTACAGGGCCATTGATGGGTGTAGATGATTCCAACTTTGAAATGACCTTCTTCTGTGGTGTGCAAGGTTCTAACCCTGAACATGCAGCAGAATTTCAGGCGGGCGTTTTAAAAGTTTTACAAGACGTGGCTGCACAGCCTGTAGATACGGCTTTGGTTGATGCAATTTTGCATCAAATTGAATTGCATCAGCGTGAAATTAATGGCGATGGTATGCCATACGGGTTGAGCTTGATTTTAAATGGTTTAAGCAGTGCAATTCACCACAATGACCCAATTCAGGTGTGGGATGTAGATACCGCAATTGAACAAGTCAAAGAAGAACTTAAAGACCCAATGTGGTTATCGCAATTAATTCAGACACATTTAATTGATAACCCACACCGTGTGCAAATGACTTTGGTACCGGATGCAGAAAAATCGGCCAAAGATACTGCACTTGAAAAAGCACGTTTGGCTGAAATTGGCGCACAACTCACAGATGAGCAAAAAGCAGAAATCGTCGCGCAAACGGAAGCTTTAAAAGTCCGTCAAGATACGCCAGATGATTTGAATTTATTGCCAAAAGTTGGTTTGGAAGATGTGCCTGCAGCTTTGCATATTGTGCAGGGTGAGTTGCGTGAAATTATCAGTAACCGCATTGATTATCCTTTAAATTTATATCATGCAGGAACCAATGGAATTTACTATCAGCAAGTATTGATTCAAATTCCTGATGAAATTATTCAATCGCCATATTTTAATTTGCTGTCTATTTTGATGGGCGAAGTGGGTGCAGGTGAATACGACTATTTAGAATTACAACAGCTACAAACCGCAGTCAGCGGTGGTTTGGGCATGGGCGCATCTTTACGCTCTAAAGTCGATGACAAAAATCAGATCAGTGCATGGCTCACTTTAACCACTAAGTCTTTGGTGAATAATCTTGAAGCCATCCGCTTGCTGAAACTGGCATTTGAGCAATTACGTTTTGATGAAAAAGACCGCATTATCGAGCTGTTACAACAACGTAAAACCCGTTGGCAGTCGCGTTTGTCGGGTTCGGGGCACAGTTATGCCATGCAAATTGCAGGACGTCATCACAGTGCTTTGGCACAGCGCGATTACAACAACACAGGTTTGGGCGCATTAAATTGGTTGGCAGACTTGGTTGCTAAAATTGAAAAAGATGCAGCGGAATACGAGAAATTGATTGCTGAGTTGCAATTGATTCACCATAAATTACTGCAAGCACCTAAACAATTTTTGTTGGTATGTGAAGAACATCAAACCGATCGTTTGGTCGAAGAAGTTCAAGAAGTTTGGGATAAACTTATTGTTGCAGAAAATCCTGCTGCTTTAACTCAAGTTCCTGTAGATCATTCAACGCAAGATCAGGCATGGTTGATTCAAGCCAATGTGCAATTCTGTGCGGCTGCGTATCCTGCGGTGGAAGTGTCGCATCCTGATGCTGCACCTTTGATGGTATTGGCTGCATATTTGCGCAATGGTTTCTTACACAGCGCAATCCGTGAAAAAGGCGGTGCTTACGGTGGCGGTGCAAGCTACGATGGCAATGCATGTTCATTCCGTTTTTACAGTTATCGTGATCCACGCTTGGCAGAAACTTTCGCAGACTTTGAAGCGAGTATTGATTGGTTATTTAATGCAGAGCAATTGCCGCATCAACTAGAAGAAGCGATTTTAGGTTTAATTGCTAGTATGGATAAACCAGGTTCGCCTGCAGGTGAAGCGATTACTGCATGTTATGCATTATTGCACGCGCGTACACCCTCATTCCGCACAGTATTACGTGAGCGTTTATTGGCGGTGACTTTAGACGATTTAAAACGTGTTGCGGAGCAATATTTGCGTCAGCAGCAAGCATCTAAAGCCGTAGTCGCACCTGTGTCAAAACGTGAAGCATTGCTCGAACTTGGTTTTGAAATTAAACAAGTGAACTGATACGTGAAATAACAACGAAAACTTAGGGGGATTTATGAGCGCGTTCAAACTGTTTGAACGCACAGGACTGTCGCTGAGTGTTGCCGCACTCAGCACTGTGTTTGTGGCGAAAACCTATGCACAAGACCCAGCTAGCTTAGTTGCACCTGCAACACCTGAAGCCTGTGTGGCTTTAGAGTCAAATGCTGATCGTTTGGTGTGTTACGATGCTCTGTTTAAAATTCCTGAAGCAGAAAAAACAGCGCTGATTAGCGAACGTCAAGCCGCTCAGGCACTTGCTCTTGCACCTGAAACTGTGAAAGAAAAAATTGCAGTGGGTGTGAGTAATTTATTTTCATTTGATGTACCAAAGCTTGATCCGAATGTATCTTTACTGGATAAGCGCTGGGAGCTTTCACCCGATAGCAAATTAGGCACATGGAATTTACGTGCTTATCAACCTGTGTATTTGATGCCTACTTTTTGGACGTCCGATAAAAATGAACGTCCACAAAGCTTGAATGAGCAAAATACCGTTCCCGTGGGTAAGGAGCAAAACATGACCTCAATGGAAACCAAATTTCAGCTGTCTTTAAAAACCAAAGCGGTAGAAAATCTGTTGGGTGATAACGGTGATGTGTGGCTAGGTTATACCCAGTCATCACGTTGGCAGGTTTATAATGGTGATGAGTCACGTCCATTTCGTGAAACCAATTATGAGCCTGAAGCCAGTTTGATGTTCCGCACCAACTATACACTTATGGGGCTGCATGGTCGTTTATTGGGTGTGACGTTGAACCATCAATCCAATGGTCGTTCTGATCCATTATCACGCAGTTGGAATCGGGTGATTTTTAATTTAGGTTTTGAAAAAGACAATTTTGCCTTGATGTTACGTCCGTGGTATCGCATTGAAGAAGACCGCAGCGATGACAATAACCCTGAAATTAAAAATTATATCGGGCGTGGCGATATGTTGGCATTTTATCGCTGGAAAGAGCATGACTTTTCTTTGATGCTTCGTCATAGCTTAAAAGGCGGTGATGACGCGCACGGTGCAGCACAGTTTGACTGGGTTTTTCCAATCAGTGGAAAATTACGCGGTCATTTCCAATTGTTTGATGGTTATGGTGAAAGCCTGATTGATTATAACCACCGCGCCACCTATGTTGGTTTGGGTGTGTCTTTAATGAATTGGTTTTAAGTAGATTAAGATTGATTTCTCATTATTGCTCGCTGAATATAAAACGCCAATCTTGAAGATTGGCGTTTGTTTTTGAAGTCGGATCGTATCCAGCTTTTATCCAACTTGAATATCTGCGGTTGGATGTTTAAGTCGGCTTTTTTGTGGTGTGGCGATTAAATAAGCCAAAGTCAGCGGCCCTAAACGACCTGCAAACATCAACAACATTAAAATAATTAAGCTGGCAGGTTGTAATTCACCTGTAACACCACGGGATAAACCCACCGTGCACGCTGCAGATACAGCCTCAAACAACAGGTCTAAAAAATTCAGTTTCGGTTCAAGGGCAAGTAAGCTAAACAAACCGAGGCAAATTAACATACCTGTGATGCTGATCACCGCCAAAGCTTTAAAGGTGGTACGTTCAGGTACAGCATGATTAAACACACGCACCTCATCTGAACGTCTTAAAAAACTGATCACACTTAAAATGACAATAATAAATGTGCCAACTTTAATACCGCCTGCGGTACTGAGCGAACCACCACCAATAAACATCAGAAGCATGGTGAGCAAGGTCGAGCTATTTTGCATACTTGCGACATCTAGACTATTAAAGCCTGATGAGCGAGGAACGGTAGCGTGAAACCATGCATTGAGGGCTTGATCGCCAATACTCATGGCTGCAAGGGTATGTGGATTATTGGCTTCAATCGCCCAAATCAGCAGAAAGGCCACAAAGTTTAAACCAGCAATGGTCGATAAAATCAGCTTGCTATTGGGTGAGAGTTTTTTCCAGCGTTTGGCACGTTTAATATCCATGAGTACCACAAAACCAATACCGCCAATGATATACAGCATACTAATAGTTAAGGTAATCAGGTATTGATCTGCAAAACTCATTAAGCTATTGGGAAATAATGAAAATCCACCATTGTTAAAGGCTGAAACACTATAGAAAGCCGCATAGAAAAATGCATCGCTAAATGGATAATCCTGCATCCATGCCAAGGTTAAAATAACCGTGCCAATCCCTTCAAAAAACAATGAGTAGAGCAACACGCTTTTAATGGTCATCGACACTTTAGACAGGTTGGTTTGCCCAATGGTGTCTTGCGCCATGATTTGTTGTTTTAAACCAATTTTGGATGACAAACTTAAAACCGCTAAAATCGCAAAAGTCATAAAACCTAAGCCACCACATTGTAACAACAACATAATGACCATTTGCCCAAATACGGTATAAGCATCGCCAATATTCACTACAGACAATCCAGTGATCGTCACTGCAGATGTAGCAGTAAATAAGGCATTAATCCAACTCATCTCGCCATGATGGGAAATGGGCAGTTTCAGCAAGATTGTGCCAATGCTAATAAAGCTTAAAAAGCCCAGTGCCAAAAGACTGGGTGGGCTTAAATTGACAGTTTTGATTGGTTGTTTCGCTGTTTTTTTCATTCTGACTTAAATTGTTTAGATAAGCGTTTTAATGGTTCAAGTTGTCCTTCAACCACCAAAATATCATCTGTTTGTAGCATTAAATTGGATTCAAGCGTATAGAAAATCGTTTCGGCACGTTTAAACAGTAAAAGTTTAACTTCGGGTGCATGTGACATCAGACTATGAATGCGCGTGCCATGCAAGTTGTCTTTAATTTTTACTTTTACAATATAGTGGTTGTCGTTTAGGCTCATATAACGACTCACCATCGGATAACTCAGCGATTGCGCGATGCGAACGCCCATATCTTCTTCAGGGTGAATAATTTTACTTACGCCCAAATGGGTCAAAATCATGGTGTGCGCTTTACTTTTGGCTTTAACGTAAATTTTAGAAATACCCAAATTCTTTAAATTTAAGACACACAAAATACTGGCTTCAATATCTTCACCAATGGCGACCACCACTGCATCACAATTTTGAATATTCAGTTCTTCCAAAACGTGTTCATCGGTTGCATCGGCAATCACCGCATGGGTAATTTGATCGGCAATGTTTTCTACAAACTTTTTATTGCTATCAATCCCAATGACATCATGGTTGAGTTTGACCAATTGTGTCGCCACAGTTGCACCAAAGCTACCTAAACCAATGACAGCAAATTGTGCCATAGCATCATCCTGAAAAATTATATTATTCTTCCAATATTCTAAAATATTTTAGGGCTCTATACTGTAGCAATATGACTAAAAAACCGCTGAAATCAGCGGTTTTTTGCACTTATTGAGATGTGTGATCGGTTATTTTAAGAAACGCTGATAACCCAAGTTATTAGTAATCTCTTGGTATGGATAAGTGATCTTTTCCAAAGTTTCAATTAAACCATCTGGGTTCTGTTTGGCATCCGAAGCTTCTAAACCGACCAATACACGACCTTCCGCTGCACCGTGGTTACGGTAATGGAACAGGGTGATGTTATGGGTTGGGCCTAAGCGCTCCAAGAAAGTCAGTAATGCACCCGGACGCTCTGGAAATTCCACACGGAATAGACGTTCATTTTCAATATCGGCATGACCACCGACCAAATAACGAATGTGTAGTTTTGCTACTTCATCATCCGACAAATCATCAACATCGTACTGGGTTTTGAGTAACTCATAAATATCGTGGCGTTCTTTTTCACCAGATTTTAAGCTGATGCCGACAAAGACTTGTGCAGCAGTAGCATCGCTGGCGCGGTAGTTAAACTCGGTGATATTACGACCTTGCAGCGCACGGCAGAAGTTAAGGAACGCACCTTTTTCTTCTGGAATGGTCACGGCAAAAATTGCTTCTTTATGTTCACCGAGTTCAGTACGTTCCGCAATATAGCGTAAACGGTCAAAGTTCATGTTTGCGCCACAGACAATTGACACAATATTTTTATTTTGCAATTGGTGTTGCTCGACATATTTTTTGATGCCTGCCAAAGCCATTGCACCTGAAGGTTCTACAATGCTGCGGTTTTCATCAAAGGTGTCTTTAATTGCCGCACAGATTTCATCGGTATTCACCAAAACTACATCGCGCTCAACAATTGGGCCTGATTGATCTGATTTTTGTAGTTGTAAAACTTCAAACGGTTTCTCACCAATTTGTGCGACAGCAGTACCATCGGCAAATAAACCCACTTGCGGCAAAATAACCCGTTCATTGGCTTCAAAAGCCGCTTTTAAGCAAGCCGATTCATCATATTCTACAGGAATGACTTTGACATGCGGTGCGACATCGCCCAAGTAGGCTGCAACACCTGCAATTAAACCGCCACCACCAACAGCAACGAAAACATATTCGACATCGCGCCATTGACGCAAAATTTCATTGGCAATCGTACCTTGACCTGCCATGACCAATTCATCGTCATACGGTGGAATAAAAGTCATGCCTTCATCTTGGGCACGTTGAATTGCATATTTGTTGGCAACATCAAATGAGTCACCATGTAATACCACTTCGCCACCCAAGCGTTTTACCGCTTGTACTTTAATATCTGGCGTGGTTTTAGGCATAACGATAATGGCGCGAATGCCCAGTTTTTGCCCAGACAATGCTACACCTTGCGCATGGTTGCCTGCAGAGGCAGTAATTACACCACGTTCAAGTTGGTCTTTGGGTAATTGGCTAATACGGTTATACGCACCACGCAATTTAAAAGAGAATACAGGTTGTAAGTCTTCACGTTTAAAGCGAATGTTATTGTTCAGTTTTTCACTAATTCGTGGCGCTGCGTCGAGTGGGGTTTCGATTGCAACATCGTAGACCGTTGCTTGTAAAATTTGTCGAACCAAACGAGACAGCATGTTAATCTTCCATCTAACAGTTTAAAATAGGGGGTTATTGTAACAAACCCCTGCACATTTGCGCTGTAAAATCGGCAACAAATGTCAAAAATAGTTGAGTGAAGTCATGAGTCTGTATGCTACCCAAGATGAAAAGAAGCAAGCGGCTGCCAAAGCAGCATTAAAACATTTGCCTAAAGGCGGGATTTTGGGGGTAGGTACAGGCAGTACAGTGAATTTCCTGATTGATTTATTGCCTGAATTACAATTAGAAGCAGCTGTGGCAAGTTCTGAAGCGACTGCGGAGCGCTTAAAGAAACTTGGTATTGAAGTGGTCGATATGAACTCTGTGGGCAGTTTAGATGCTTATGTTGATGGTGCAGATGAAATTGACCGTCACATGCACATGATTAAAGGCGGCGGCGCAGCGTTGACCCGTGAAAAAATTGTGGCTTCTATTGCACGTAAGTTTATCTGTATTGTCGATGATTCAAAATGGGTAGAGCAGTTAGGACGTGAGTTTCCATTGCCAATCGAGGTCATTCCAATGGCTCGTTCTGCGGTAGCACGTAAAATTGTGGCTTTAGGTGGCGATCCTGCTTACCGTGAAGGTGTGGTAACTGATAACGGTAACGTGATTTTAGATATTTATAATTTAAATATTTTAAATGCGTTGGAATTAGAAAAAACCTTGAATGATATTCCGGGTGTTGTGACCAATGGTATTTTTGCCATCAATAAAGCAGATATTGCAATTGTAGCGACCAATAACGGCATTGAAGAACGTACTGCGGTTTAATTCGTCTCCCAAGTCCCTTGTTTTTAATGGGGGGCTTTTCTTCCTCCTTTATTAAAGGAGGGGTCGGGGAGGATTTAATAAAAGAACAACAATGACATTATCCGACTTACCTGAAATTCAAATCACACCACATGCAAAAGCAACACGTTTACGTTTGCGTGTCGAGCCGCATCAAATTCGCTTAACTGTACCGAAATATTGTACTCAGCGACAAATTCAGGATTTTTTGCAGCAATCTGAACAGTGGATGATTGAAACTTGGCATAAACAGCAGGCGCAGCAAGGACTTGTTCGGCGTGAATTGCCAAATCAGTTATCACTTTTTAATTTGGCTAAGCCTTTAAATATTCATTATCAAACACAAAAACACAGTTTTATTTTAGATTTAAAACAGCATTGCCTATGGGTTAGTGACCGCCAACCTGCGGCATATTTAAAAGCCTTTGTTATTGCTTATGCCAAACAAATGTTGCCGATATATTTGCAAACAGTCAGTCATGAAATTGCTTTGCCATTTAAACAGTGCGCAATTCGTCAACCGAAAACCCGTTGGGGCAGTTGCAGTACGCAACAGCATATTATGCTCAATAGCGCCTTGGTGTTGTTTCCTGAACAAATTGTGCGATATGTTGCTGTGCATGAGTTGGCGCATACACGACATTTTGATCATAGTCCTGCATTTTGGGTTGAAGTACAACGGCATGATGCGCACTATTTGCAGCATCGCAAGCAGTTAAAAACAACGTCTTTGCCTTGGTGGTGGTATCAATAAAAAAGCCAACACCCACATGATAAGACTACAATGCAAAGGTGTTGCACGTATTGACTACAATCCAAATCATCTTTTATAAAATCAACAGAATAAAGAAAAGCCCCAAAACCCTAGTAAAACAGTTCAGAAAACCAAAACTTCCTGTCATACTATAGCGTTAGCTTAAACATGCTTTTGAATTGAGGTAATGCACGTGATTTCAGTTGGTATTGTCGGTGGTACAGGTTATACAGGCGTTGAATTATTGCGTCTTTTGCTACGACACCCAAATGTGAAAGTAAATGTACTGACTTCACGTACAGAAGCGGGTCGCCGTGTAGATGATATGTTCCCAAGCCTGCGTGGACACACAGACCTGTGCTACTCAGATTTAAACATCGAAGAATTAAAACAGTGTGATGTGGTGTTCTTTGCTACACCGCACGGCGTTGCAATGCAACATGCTGCGGAGCTTGTTGCAGCCAACACCAAAGTGGTCGATTTAGCAGCAGACTTCCGTTTGCAAGATTTAGCACAGTTTGAAAAATGGTATGGCATGCAACATGCTTGCCCAGACATTTTAAAAGATTCAGTTTATGGCTTGTCTGAACTCAACCGGGAACAAATTAAACACGCACAGGTGATTGGTAACCCAGGGTGTTATCCAACCACAGTGCAACTTGGTTTAGCGCCATTATTTAAACAAGCTGAAGCTTTAGTGAAACCTGAAAGTATTATTATTGATGCAAAATCGGGTGTATCTGGTGCAGGGCGTAAAGCCAGTTTGGGCATGATTTACTCTGAAAATGCCGACAACTTTAAGGCTTATGGCGTTGCGGGGCATCGTCATCATCCAGAAATTGTAGAAGCATTGGAAAATATTTCGGGTCAAAAAGATGTGTTTAATCACATTGTGTTTGTACCGCATTTAGTACCTATGATTCGCGGTATGCTCAGCACCATTTATGTAGATTTAACTGATGCAGGTGATGCAGCAGATTTACAAAGCCTGTATGAGCAGTTTTATGCCAATGAACAGTTTGTAGATGTCATGCCAGCCAACAGTTCACCAGAAACACGCTCAGTACGTGGCGCTAACCAGTTGCGTATCGCATTGTATAAGCCACAACCGAAAAAATTAGTACTTTTGGTGGCACAAGATAACTTGGTGAAAGGTGCAGCAGGGCAAGCAGTACAAAATATGAACCTCATGTTTGGTTTTGCAGAACATGCAGGACTTGAGGTGATTGGTTTATTACCATAAGAACACGTTTTTCAACTTCACACACATTTAGATTTCGATTTAAATGTGTGTTTTGAATGAATCAAAACAAGAGATGACGATGCATAACACCGATACAGAAACCACGTCACAGTCGAATTCAAGCATGACACCCTCATCTACACCGCCAGAAAAAAAGCCATTTCTTGAAAGCAATGCGCCTTTGGCAATTGGTGCTGCCATTTTAATTTTAGGTAGTGGCTTTTTGGGCTATTCAGTCGGGCATCGTCAGGGCTTAACTGTGGTTGGTTACGATGCCGATGCAGAACAACTGGTTGAAGTGGTGCAAGAACAAAAAACGCGTTTGGAAAGTCTGAATAAGAGCTTAAATGCTGCGGTTCAAGAACGCGATGTTGCGGTCAGTAACTCCAATGATTTGTATCAAGCTTTCACTCAAGCAACTGAAGATAAGCAACGTACTGAAGGCATGAGTGCGATTTATCGTGAAGTTTTGCGTCAACGTGGTGGTTTAAGCCTGACCGTGCAAAATCTTGGGGTGAAACCATTACCAGACAATGCTTATGAATATCAGGTCGATTTGGTACAAGTGAGTCCAAACAAGCGACGTGCAAGTGGTACGGTAGAACTGCGTTTAATTCAAGGCACAGAAGTGCTGGTTGTTCCGATGGAAGACAGCAATTTTAATTTTGATAATTATGAGCGTTTAACAGGGCGCTGGAGCATGCCTAAAGGCTTTAATCCAGACTTTATTGAAGTCCGTTTAAATGGCGCAACTCCTGTGATTAAACGCTTCAGTTGGAGCAAAGGCAAAGCCGTGGAGGCAGATTCTGCCTTTATTTCTGAAATTCCACAAGCAGAAGCTAGCGCTCAATAATGTGTGATATGTAAAACTTATGCGAACCCAAAAAAGAGCCATCTGTTTAAATGAAATTAAAACCACTTTTCATCAATCTGGCTATGTCGATTGGCATTTAACCCCGCGTTTAAGTGTGGATGATGCAGGACATGAAGATGATGGTGATATTGCGGTACAAACTGCGCCGCCACAATTAAAACGCCCACCTTTATATGTTGTCGTTTTAATGAACGATGATTACACCCCAATGGACTTTGTAATTGAAATTTTACAACAATACTTTGCAATGAATCTTGACCAAGCGACTCAAGTAATGCTAACTGTACACTATGAAGGAAAAGGTGTCGCAGGGGTCTATCCGCGGGATATTGCGGAAACGAAAGCGAACCAAGTCAATAATTACGCTCGATCACAAGGTCATCCATTACTTTGTCAGATTGAGCCTAAAGATTAAGGGGGTTACATGCTCAGTCGTCAATTAGAAGTATCACTACGTTTGGCTGTTAGCATGGCTCGTCAAAAGAGACACGAGTTTCTAACGGTTGAACATTTATTATTGGCTTTATTAGACAATGATTCGGCAGTCAATGCACTCAAGGCGTGTGGTGCAGATGTTATTGTGCTGCGTAAAGAACTCGAAGAATATGTAGAACAACATACCCCTAAACTTGCTGAAAATAACGATCAGGCGCCGCACCCGACCGAAAGTTTTGACCGCATTTTGCAGCGTGGTATTTTCCATGTGCAATCTAGCGGTGGTGACCGTACGGTTGAAGGCGCAGATATTTTAGTGGCAATGTACTCTGAACGTGATTCATTTGCCGTGTATCTACTCAAGCGTCATCAAATTAACCGTTTGACCTTAACGCAATACTTATCGCACGGTACACGTAAAGACGAAACGCAAGCGGAAGAAGAGGTTGAAGAATTAGATAGCGAAAGTTCAAGCTCTGCCAATGCTGGCCCGTTAGAGCTTTACACGCTAAATTTGAATACTGAAGCGCAAAAGGGTAAAACCGATCCGTTAATTGGGCGTGAAAAAGAAATTGAGCGTGCTGCACAAATTCTATGCCGTCGTCGTAAGAACAACCCATTGTTGGTGGGTGATCCAGGCGTGGGTAAAACCTCTATTGCCGAAGGTCTGGCGTGGCTGATTGTGAATGGTAAAGCGCCAAAACCACTCGAAAATGCCGAAGTATATAGTTTGGATATCGGTGCGTTGGTAGCGGGTACAAAATACCGTGGTGACTTTGAAAAGCGTTTAAAACAACTGTTAAATGCCTTGAAAAAGAAACCTGATGCCATTTTATTTATTGACGAAATCCACATGATTATTGGTGCAGGCTCAAGCATGGGTAGCACGATGGATGCATCAAATTTAATTAAACCTGCGTTGGCAAATGGTACTTTGCGTTGCATTGGCTCGACGACATTCCAAGAATATCGTCAGGTATTTGAAAAAGACCATGCACTTTCACGCCGTTTCCAAAAAATTGATGTGAATGAGCCTTCAATTTCAGAAACGATTGATATTTTACGTGGTTTAAAATCGAAATTTGAAGAATTTCACCATGTTAAATATGATGATAAAGCATTGGTGTCTGCGGTAGAGTTATCGGCCAAATTTATCAATGACCGTTTCTTGCCAGACAAAGCCATTGATGTGATTGATGAAGCAGGCGCGCAGCGCCGTTTAAGAGCTGAGCAAGATGATACTTTAATCACAGTAGAAAACATTGAAGATATCGTCTCTAAAATTGCACGTATTCCACCTAAAACCGTATCGAAAGATGACAAGACTGTACTTGAACATCTTGAGCGTGATTTAAAACGTGTGGTCTTTGGTCAAGATGAAGCTATTGAAGCGTTAGCATCAGCAATTAAACTGTCACGTGCTGGTTTAAAAACACCAGACAAACCAGTGGGTAGTTTTGTATTTGCTGGCCCGACAGGCGTTGGTAAAACCGAAGTTACCAAGCAGTTGGCAAAACTGTTGGGTGTGGAATTGGTTCGCTTTGATATGTCTGAGTACATGGAGCGCCATGCCGTTTCACGTTTAATTGGTGCACCTCCAGGCTATGTCGGTTTTGATCAGGGTGGCTTACTCACCGATGCGATTCATAAAAATCCGCATTGTGTGTTGTTGTTGGATGAAATTGAAAAAGCGCATCCTGATGTATTTAACCTATTGCTGCAAATTATGGATCATGGTTCATTGACCGATAATAATGGTCGTAAATCAGACTTCCGTAATGTGATTTTGGTTCTGACCACTAATATTGGTGCGGAAAGTATTTCCCGCGTGAGCATTGGTTTCATGGATCAAGACAACAGTAATGACAACCAAGAAGCGATGAAAAAAGCCTTCTCACCTGAGTTCCGTAACCGTTTGGATGGGGTCATTCAATTTAAAGCTTTACCTACTACAGTAATTGAAAATGTAGTGGATAAATTCTTGACTGAATTACAAGCGCAGTTGGATGATAAAAAAGTCATTCTTGAGGTTGATCAAGATGCGCGTGAATGGATGGCTGAGCATGGATATGATCGCTTAATGGGCGCACGTCCAATGCAACGTCTGATTCAGGAACACTTGAAAAAGCCATTGGCAGAAATGATTCTGTTTGGTGAACTTGCAGAACATGGCGGTAATGTGGCTGTTTCTGTGAAGAAAGAGAACGGTAAGGCAGTCGGTTTGAAACTTGAAGTCTTTGAAGATCAAACGGCTGAACTAGCCTAATCAATCCTTATTTGAATTTTGAAAATAACCCATGTTGAACATGGGTTATTTTTTATGAATTCGCAGATGCGTGAACTTGAATCGTTACTGCTAAAAGAGAGACCACACAGGATTTATGGATTTTCAGATCACTAAAATTGCCAGCACAACGTTCTTGTTTTTTGTTACGGCAGTTATGGAAATATTAGGCTGTTATTTTCCTTATTTGATTTTAAATCAGGGGAAATCACAGTGGTTATGGCTGCCAACAATTTTAGCCTTAGCGGCTTTTGTGTGGTTATTGACTCTACATCCTGCGGCATCGGGGCGAATTTATGCGGCTTATGGTGGTATTTATATTTGTACAGCCTTGATTTGGTTAAAGTACGTAGATCAAGTCAATTTAACACGTTGGGATATGTTCGGTGGAATGATAGTAGTTTTAGGCGCATTGATCATTATTTTACAACCGCAAGGTTTAATACGTTAGGTTATATTTGGGTTTACGCATTAAACCTTAGGCATTAAATCTTAAAGCTGAGGTTGTTTTAGTTTTAAATACAGTTCAGTCTGCTTTAAATTGGCACTCGCTATTTGCCAATTGCACATTAAATTGTGTTTTCTCCGCACTGAGTTGTAAATTCAACACATACGGATTTACACGCTGAAATTGATGCTCAAACATTGAATCACAGTTGTGAATCAAATTTTGCTTAATCATATTTTTAACATTGTTGTAGCCCGTGCTTTCTACAAACTGAGTAAAATCGGGTGAAATAATCATGCCGCGAATGTTAATTTGCTTGTCTGTAGTTGTACTTTGTTCAATCACGGTATTTTGATCGACTTGATACGGCATAGTGCGGGAATCTTCATCGCTGATTACATCTAAAATTTCATTTAAAGCTGCTACATTTTTAATTTTGTAGTCAGCCGTTAAAATATCGTGCTGAACCAAATATTGGTCTAATTCGCTAGGTTTAGCATAGGCTGTGCTATGAGTAAGCATTGCAGCTGCACAAAGAGTTATTGTCGCAAGTGTTTTATACATCATATTATTCATCTAGGCTCTTTTTGAAATTTTAGAAAATCAACCGTCGTTTCAGATTATAGCGAGCCAAATAAAAAAACAGCACTATTTAGTGCTGTTTGTAACAAAACTCATCAAAGCGTACTCAATGCTTTGAAGTCGTTTAGTCTTTTTTGAGGTTTTCGTTCAATAAAAACTCAACCAATGCTTTTTGAGCATGCAAGCGGTTTTCGGCTTCATCCCAAACCACAGCGTTTTTATGATCTAGCATATTTTCAGAAATTTCTTCACCACGGTGCGCAGGTAAACAATGCATAAACAAGCAATCTGGATGTGCCAAGTCCATCAAGCGCTCATTGACTTGATAGTCTGCAAAGGCTTTTTCACGGATTTTTTGTTCTTCTTCCTGCCCCATACTTGCCCAAACATCGGTCACAATCAGGTCAGCATTGACTGCGGCATCTTCAGCAGAATCTACTAATTCTACGCAGTGTGCAAATTCAGACAGGAAACGTTGTTCAGGTTCATAGCCTTTAGGCGTTGCAATTTTTAAATTAAAGCCCCACATGTGCGCAGCTTCAATATAAGAGTTACACATGTTGTTGCCATCACCAATCCAAGCCACGGTTTTACCTTCAATTGAACCGCGATGCTCTAAGTAAGTTTGCATGTCTGCAAGTAACTGGCAAGGGTGGTGATCGTCAGTTAAAGCATTGATCACTGGAACTTTTGAATAAGATGCAAAACGTTCTACAATGTCATGTCCGAAAGTACGAATCATCACGATATCAAGCATGCTTGAAATGACTCGTGCTGAATCTTCAATCGGTTCACCACGACCTAACTGTGTGTCACGTGATGATAGGAAAATTGCGCTGCCACCAAACTGACTCATACCTGCTTCAAACGATACACGAGTTCGGGTACTAGATTTTTCAAAAATCATTCCCAAGACTTTGCCCACAAAGGGTTGGAAAACTTCATTGTTATGCTGTTTACGCTTGAGCTCAATGGCGCGTTGCAAAATTTGATTCAGTTCTAAAGTCGATAAATCGCGTAATGTTAGAAAGTGACGTAGAGCCATTCGTTACTCCACAATAATTGCTGAATGAGAAAAACAACAATTAGTTGTTGGTTGGTTAAATGAAAAAGGGAATCGGCTAATATACTATAGGATGAAGAAATTGCAAAAAAACTAGACTTTTTGATGGGCGTCTAGAAAGAGATCTACACAATAACTTACATAATTGATTGTTTCTTGTTCAGTTTCTTGTTTTGGAATGCCCATAATAATGCGCCATTCTAAATTTCTTAAAATTCCAAAATACAATTGTGCCGAATAAACAGGGTGTTCGCAGCGAATGAGCCCTTGTTGGCTGGCATGCTCTAGCACTTTGGCAATGCACAATTGCACGTGCAGAGGGCCACGCTCATGAATATGCAAGGCAATGTCGGGGTTGCGCTGACTTTGCTCTAAAACTAAACGCATAAAAGCTGCATTTTCAGGAGCTAGAATATGATGATAAAAATTCAGCAAGGTTTGAACCAAATAACCACGTAAATTAGAATCTATTTGTTCAAAAGGGATGTGAATATCCTGAAAAAACTTGTCACGGCGATAATCACAAATCGCCTTAAACAAGCCTTCTTTATTACCAAAGTATTTATAAATAGAAGCTTTAGAACCGCCAGCATGCTGCACAATATCATCTAAAGATACTGCATCGTAGCCACGTTCTAAAAACAGATCAGTTGCACTGACGAGCAGCGCCACACATCGCTCATGTCCACGCTTTGTAGGAGGGACATCTTTACCGAAAGGGGTTAAATGAGCGATATCTTGCATATTGGATAAAATTTCAGCAAATGATCAAAGGGAGAGATTGTTATTATAGCAAATTTATGCACAGCGTGCTGTGTTGAAGTGTACGGGCAGCGTGCTTGAATTTAGAAAAAATAGAAATACACTCAAAATAAGCTAAATTTTGCTTATTTAGTATGCAAAAAATCTATGTTTATTAAATTTAAATAATAAGCAATATCACGAAAATTTATTGTGCAATAAAATTTCGAATTATTTGACTAAAGTTTTAGAGCATAGATTCTAAAAAGTCATGGCGCAGCGTTGCATTCCCGATATACTCAAACCTCGAAAAATATAGTAAGAAAAGCGGAAAGGAAGATGATAGAACAAACATCTGCGGGCTTAAGATTCAGACAAGCCTTGGAAGTCGAAAAGCCATTACAAATTATCGGCACGGTAAATGCTTATGCTGCAATGATGGCAAAGCAGGTTGGCTATAAAGCCATTTATTTATCTGGCGCAGGTGTCGCCAATTACTCTTACGGTTTACCTGACTTGGGCATGACCAGTTTAGACAACGTCTTGGAAGATGTGCGTCGTATTACTGAGCGTGTAGATACTCCATTATTGGTGGATATTGATACAGGTTGGGGTGGTGCATTTAATATTGCCCGCAGTATTAAGCAAATGATTGCTGCAGGTGCTGCTGCAGTACACATTGAAGATCAGGTTGCACAAAAGCGTTGCGGACACCGTCCAAACAAAGAAATTGTAACTCAGCAAGAAATGGTCGATCGAATTAAAGCTGCGGTTGATGCAAAAACTGATTCAAACTTTGTAGTCATGGCACGTACAGATGCCTTGCAAAAAGAAGGTTTGCAAGCGGTGATTGACCGTGCTTGTGCATGTGTGGAAGCGGGTGCAGATGCAATTTTTGCAGAAGCTATGACTGATATTACCATGTATAAAACTGTATGTGATGCCGTAGGTGTACCTGTATTGGCAAACATTACCGAGTTTGGTGATACCCCTTATTACACCACTGAAGAATTGGCTGAGCAGGGCATTCGCATGGTGTTGTATCCACTTTCACCAACTCGTGCTATGCAAAAAGCAGCACTTGAAGTGATGCAATCCATTCGTAAAGATGGCACGCAAGTGAATGTCTTAGACAAAATGCAACAACGTAAAGAATTATACGAATTCCTTGATTATCATACTTTTGAAAATACATTAGACAAGCTGTTCAAACAGGAGAATTAAAAAAATGGCTGAAGGAAAAGTACTCACAGGCGCAGGATTGCGTGGACAAGTGGCAGGTAAAACCTCACTCTCAACTGTTGGTAAAAGTGGCGCAGGCTTAACTTACCGTGGTTATGATGTGCAAGACTTGGCAGAAAACTGTCAGTTTGAAGAAGTTGCATACTTGATTTTCTTTGGTGAATTGCCGACTTCAGAGCAATTGGCTGCCTATAAAGCAAAATTGAAATCTTTACGTGCATTGCCACAAGCATTGAAAGAAGTGCTTGAGCGTATTCCTGCAGATTCACACCCAATGGATGTGATGCGTACAGGTGTTTCAATGCTAGGTAACTTAGAAACCGAACAGTCATTTGAACAGCAACAAGATGTAGCAGACCGCATCTTGGCGACTTTGCCAGCTATTATTTGCTACTGGTATCGTTATAGCCACGATGGCGTGCGTATTGAAGAAAATACGGATGATGATTCAATTGGCGCACAATTCCTGCATTTATTACGTGGTGAAAAACCAAATGAATTGCATGAACAAGTCATGAATGTGTCATTAATTTTGTATGCAGAGCATGAGTTCAACGCATCAACATTTACAGCACGTGTTTGCGCATCAACTTTGTCTGACATGCATTCATGTATTACAGGCGCGATTGGTTCATTACGTGGCCCATTACACGGTGGCGCGAATGAAGCAGCGATGGAAATGATTGAAAATTGGACATCGCCAGAAGAAGCTGAACGTGAAATGCTAGGCAAGTTGGAACGTAAAGAAAAGATCATGGGCTTTGGTCATGCGATTTATAAAGACAATGATCCACGTAACGGCATCATCAAAATCTGGTCTGAGCGTTTAGCGCAAGATGTAGGTGATACAGTACTTTATCCTGTATCGGTGCGTTGTGAAGAAGTGATGTGGCGTGAGAAGAAATTATTCTGTAATGCTGACTTCTTCCATGCGTCTGCGTATCACTTTATGGGTATTGCGACCAAACTATTTACACCAATCTTTGTGATGAGCCGTGTAACAGGTTGGGCAGCACACGTGATGGAACAGCGTGCAGATAACCGTATTATCCGCCCAAGTGCAGATTATACAGGCCCAGAATTGCGTAAAGTTGTACCAATTGCAGAGCGTTCGGCTGCTTAATTGGTTGTCTAAAAAGCTGTACCGTGCATGAACATCATGTGATGCAGCAGTTTAGGCTGAAGATAAGGTTTCATTGTTAAGCAATGGAACCTTATTTTTTTTTGAGGTTTGGATGAGGGTAGTCAAAAATACAATGAGTAATTATTGAAGCGTTAGAGAATTAAAAAAGATCGGGCGTACGATAGCGCATTTTTAAATATTTGATCATAAAAGAAGGTTGTTGTATTTTGTTTCTTAAGGTTGTAAATGGTTGCATGATTGGCTAAAATTTATTCCATAATTAATATGAGGAAAAAGCAATGTCACATGTAGCAGTTAAAATAGACAGCGATATTGTTGAATCAGCAAAGATTTACGGGATGGCTGAAAGTAGAAGTGCAACTAAACAAATTGAGTACTGGGCTAAAATTGGAAAAATCGCACAAGACAATCCCGATTTAACTTTTCAAGATATAGCAGATTTGTTGCTTAGTATGGCGCATGTCAAAGCAGGGAATACAACACCATATAGCTTTGGTTGAGTTCAATGAATATACAACAAACTCCCCTATTTGAACGGACAGTGAAAAAACTAACCAAGCAGCAGAAAAAAGATGTTGATAATGCCGTAATAACCGTTTGGAATAATCCTTATATCGGAGAAGCTAAAGTGGGGGATTTAGCAGGAGTATTTGTTTATAAATTTAAAATGGACAAACAGCTTGTGCTACTGGCTTACTCTGTGAGTGATGACGAAATCATGACACTCTATCTTTTAAAATTGGGCAGTCATGAGAATTTTTATAGAGACTTAAAAAGATAGGTTTACTTCAGGGTGCAGTACAAGTGTTTGTATCTTGCATTAGATCAATCAGGTCTTGAGCGACTAACAGAGTGAGCTGTTCTAGTCGTTGTAATGGATTGCCATCTAAAAAATATTTGTACTGAAAAGTTTGCTGCTGATAATGAATGGCGATAAAAAATGTCCCTACAGGTTTTTCTGGTGTGGCACTGCCGCCTGGTTTCAGTAACCCTGTGCATGCCACAATAAAATCTGCATGTTGAAATAGTTTTTTGCCTTGAACTGCCATGGCTTGTGTGACTTCTGCGGATTCAGCGGTATAGGTGGCAATTAAGTCACTATTCACATGCAAAATCTCACGTTTAATGCTTGGGTCGTAACTGACTAATCCACCAAGTAAAATATTGGCACCGCTATTTTTATAAATAGAAAACTGACTACATAAGTAACCTGAGCTGGCACTTTCAATAAAAGCCACAGTCTGTTGGCGTTGTTCAAGTATGGCACAGCATTGTTTGAGCATGATAAATCTGCAAGTGAATAGAATAAGTTGCTCAAGTGTACTGAATTTTGTCGACTTGTGCGAAAAAACATCAAAAAGTGAAATGCTAAAATAAGAATGTTCACGATTTAACTGCCTATAAATACAGCAAAATTTACAATTATAGGTTTAATCGTGGCATGAACGGTGATACAAATAAAAGTAAAGCAAAAAGTAATAAAAAGGATGCTGTGATGAAAACAACGGTGAAATATATCGTTTTAAAAAGTTTGGACTATCAACTTGGTACATCATTATTTGAGGATGAAATTGATGCTGATGCACAATATTTTGACCAAATTCCAAGCATTATTGAATATCAAAACTTGCGCTTTAAAGTGGTGAGTAAAGAACAAAAGCGTTTACAGTTGATTGAGGAAAATGAAGAACATCAAACCATCATTGTCAGAGTTTTGGTGATTTAAAGTCATTTCAATCTAGATTAGTCAGAGCTTCAATATAACAGCAGAATGATTGAGCATCAGTGGAGCGTATCGAAGTTGGTGTTTTTTTAGTCACTGGATGCAAAAAATTGTATTTCACATTACAAGAAAAAATTGAAGAATTGATTAAAAATGCTAACTACGTCATATATTTGTGTTGGTATTTTTGTAGATTAGCATTTTTCAAACGGGCTGTAATGGCTTAAATAAGCTTATGTTTTTTAGATCAATTTTTATTTTAACAGACTGATAATTGAGATAGAGAGAAAATTAATTAGAATATCTTAAAAATATAATCATGACAGATAGAACAAAATATAATTGAATTTTAACGTATTTTTTGAATGCGTGTTACATTTTGGTTTTTATTATATTGTTAAATAATAAAGTGTTTTTCTTAGATAAAATTAAAAAAAACAGTGTATTTTCTTGATTGGAATTGAGCATTTTTGTTATTGCTGTGTATAGTCCTTGCATCTCACAATAGTGAGGAAGTTTAAAGGGGCTAAATATAATGAATCATAATGCAATTATCATGATGACGCTGATCATTTTAGCTGGGCTTTGTTGCACAAAGATTTCATAACTATATGATTTTAAAAGTTTTGATTATTTTTTGATCCAAAATTAAATTTATTTAAATCAGATGCTTACATATTTATGCAACAAAGCCTTTTAGCTGTGGGATTTTCTCTAGGCATTTATGTGTATTTTGAACAAAAGAGAAAGCAAAATGAAGAAATTCAGCTGATCATTACAGAAGCAAGACAGGGTCTAGTAGAGTTAGATCGGAAATAATAATCTAGGTGTAAATCGTATACTTCGATGCGGATCCAATGGGATATGTTAAAGGTGAAAAATAGACTTAAAAAAGTAATTTTATGCCACTGTTTGTCGGTCAGATGACGATAAAATAAATGAACGAAACATAGCTGTAGTTTCTTAGTTTTCCCACATTCCCATGTGGGATTTTTTTTGTCTAAAATTTAGACTAGCGCAGTATTTATTAAGATAAGTCATTATTTTTATGTACAAAAGTGACCTTTATTATAAAGATCAAAATAAGGTGCATATTCCTGCATAAACCTACCACCTATTCCTATTCGTTCCCTACCACTCATTCCTATTCCAAGTCGGCCACTTAGGGTTTATTCAGTAATAGAATTACAAGAAGAATGAACCTCATAAAAAGTATTCAAATGCCAATATTGCACAACAGCGCTACTTATATCATTTAGCGATGAACTGATTTACGATTACGTTCGATGATCGATTAAAAAATCGAACTTACACAAAATAATTTACAGGCTCTAAAATACGTTTAGTACTTTTAGCAGTATCAATAACAATACCACCACCTTTCTTCGCAACCGTTACCATCCCTGTACTAATCGCTGCTGAAAGACCATTGAGTGCTGTTGTCATCTCCTAATTTTGGTGGGTATTTAGCCTTATCGACTACAGCCCCTTAATTAATTACTTCAAGAAAATCATCTATTAAATTGAGTAAATCTAGACTTTTACATTTAGAAAAAATTACCTTATTTACAATGTTATCTTTGTATTCAAAAAAATGATCTTCATATAAAAACCAAGTAAAATAAATAGTATTATTATTCCTTGCTGCCCTTTTACTGAAATCATCAAAGGTTTCTTCTAAAGTGATTCTGTAATTCTCAGATAATAAACCTTTAGGATAGAAAAATTTTTTACAATTTTCATCATTTATCACATTGCTATAATAGTAATTATCATTTAGTAAGTTTTTTAGTGAATTTATAAAGCTAGTCACATAAGTAGGAGAGTCTAAAGTTCCTAGATACTCCCCCTCAATACATAAACGCAATGGGATGAAATTACTATTCTGATAATTTCCATCAAACTCTATAAAAACTTGATCGTTTCCAATTCTATTCATTTGCTATCTACCATTTTTATCAAGTCAGAAGGGACATCAGAAATCTTGATATTTCGTTCCTTTCCTGAGGACGTAATACCTTTTGTCGAACCATTCCAATGGAAATTGCCATTACCATCATCTTGAAACCTATGATAAATGACCTTCCCATCTTTATTTTCAATTGCCCATCTATTTTTTGGATCACTATCAATTTTTACACTGTTTTCCCATAATTTTACATGATTGTCAGGAATTATTGCTTTAGTAGAGTTATAAGGCATATTTCCATCTTTCAAGTCATGATGTCCTGGATTTTCATAATATTGTGTTTCAACATTAATAACTTTATCTTTAGTTGATGGCTTGGTGCCTTCGACTATGTAATTACCAATAGTATTATTACTTTCGTCCTTATGTACGCCTAAAATCAGCAAAAAATCTATTTTTTAAATTCAGTAATATTAATAGGCTGATCTTTGACTAACTCAAGTACTCCTTCACCACCTTTAAAATGAATAGATACACCATCATCATTGCTCAGTAAAATACCGCTACCAGATACAGCACGTTTTAAATGATAAACTGTGTCTGAATTATCTACCATTTCTGCAGTTTCAAAATTATCTGAAGATTTTAATTCAATG